>NZ_LJCP01000008.1 GCF_001399755.1 Thiohalorhabdus denitrificans
CCGGGTGGAGCGGGACTTCCAGGCCGAGGCACCGGATACGCTCTGGGTCTCGGACATCACCTATGTACCCACGGACGCCGGTTTTCTGTACCTGGCCGTGGTGCTCGATGTCTTCAGCCGCGGGGTGATCGGCTGGTCGATGGCCGGCCACATGCGCACCGAGCTGGTACTAAACGCCCTGGATATGGCGATTCAGAGTCGCCAGCCGGAGTCGGTAATTCATCATTCGGACCAGGGTTGCCAGTACACGTCGCTGGCGTTCGGCCTGCGCTGCCAGGAGGCCGGTGTGGCCCAATCCATGGGCTCAGTCGGTGATTGCTACGACAACGCCCTGGCCGAGAGCTTTTTCGCTACCCTCGAATGCGAATTGATCGACCGCCAGCGCTTCCGAAACCATGCGGAGGCCAAGCGGGCGATCTTCGAATTCATCGAGGGCTGGTACAACTTGAGGCGACGCCATTCCGCCCTCGGCCAGCAGGCCCCGAAGGCCTATGAAGCGGCCTGGCGGGATGCCGCGTAAACCAAACTGTTACCTGTCCACTGAAACGGGGCAACTCCACTTTAGGTAGTGGGTGTCCTTTAGGTTGCTCGCCACTGGATAGGAGTGGAACTCCGGCCTTGGAGTAACGAGGAAGGCAATAAAAAGGAGACAAATACCCCAAACCAGGCGGGCTTTTCGGCCAGTTCTGAGAAAAATTGGTAAAACCCTCCAGGCAACGACCACTCCTGCAGCAAGCACCGCCAACAAAGCCAAAATTGGCCAAAAAAGGCTCTTTGTTTTTCCACCTAACAGAAAATCCAGGAAAACCGGTAGGACAGATATTAAGAACCCTACAACCACCCAGACCAAGAGCAGGGTTAAGATCCAGGCCCCTAACTTATTCATTCCTGGTCCATTTCCAGCTCATTCAGAATGGGTATCCCTTACCTGCGCTGGGTAGCAGATCATTTGGCGTTAGGTTGATTGGGAAATTTTGAACTGACAGCCCGAGAAAAAAAGTACAACCTAGCATAAAATTGCCCATAAACCAGAATAATGAATATTGAATTTATTACCTCCCACTCCGTTACACCAACTCGGTAAAAACGGCTAAGAATATAAGCTAGAGCGTTTAGCCCCAAAAAATAAATTAAAAAGGATTGAAGCATGAAAGGAGGGGAAACCAAGAATAAAAATCCAGAAAACCCCAATTCCTTTTCTATATTATAACTTTTAAAAGAAAAAGTGGTTCCTACAGCTATCATCAAAATAACTACCGGGATTTCCATAAATAAAATGGGATATTCTGGAGCAGACCCCAACATTGAATAATACCCCAGGGCAACAATTATAATTTGGGTAAGAATTACATACCTAACTAGAAAAATATTTTTATTATCCGCCCTAAAGAATGAATCCATTGCCTTATTAGCACTTATATAATTCAGCATACCCCCCTCCTTTTTAAGCCCCCGCCCGGGGCCTGACATCTACTATCAATTATCTACCGCTTCTTACCCAAATAACCGATACCAGGCCCGAAAAAAAAGCAACTGGGAAGAAGACCCTAGAATTCATTACCCATTTTCCAAGAACACCGGGAATGCGGAAAGTGGCCAGAATTGGGTCCCACCAACTTTCGACCGGTCTCATTGAGATGTTCCCTGGACCAAAGGGGACGTCTGGATTTTTGGGGACCGGTATCTCACCGAGGCTAATAATCGACAAAGGCATGGTTACGAGTGGGGCAAGGAGAGCGACCAACAGGCTGATAAGAAGGATCCAAAAGAGCCCCTTAAGGGTTCCCCGCCTTTCGGCACTCCAAATAGGAGTTTGAAGGCGCGGTACTTCCCGGCAGGACCCAGTCGAAGGTTGGCTTTGGGCAACCCATCGGGCCGTTAAACAGCCAGTGAGCAATCCCACCACAAAAAGGGTGACAAGGTGTTGGAAACCGAACCACCCCCAGGCCAGGCTCCAGAAGGGGTAGGTCAGCTGTTCCCACCAACTTGAATTCAAGCCGTACATCCGGAGGGTGAACGGCTGATAGAAAAAAGCCACAACCAGGCTCACCACAGCGCAGCGCCATAAAATGGCCATTTCGCCCCCTTTTTAAATCGCCCCACCGGCTGCCCCGGTCCTCGGCACCTCCAAAGAAAGTGGGTGTCCCTTGGTGTCCCTACGCTGGCGCCGAGACCGGGCGGCTGTAAGCGAGGCCGGGGCACCCACCGCCGAGCCGAAGGCCCGCAACAGCCGGTCGGACTCGGCGGCCAGGGCCTCGGCATCCATGCCAAGGCGGTCCAGGATCTTGGGCTTTCCTGGCGGAATGCGCCCCCGCTTGGCCGGATGCACCGCCCGGCCCAGCCAGTCCACCAGCTCCAGATAGTCGTCGAAGGCGTAGGGGATGGCCCAGCCCAAATGCCCCGTCGCATCGAAGGGCATCAACGGCGCCTTGGGCAAGGCAGCCGCCCCCTCCTCGGAGCCCTCCGCCTCCCCTTCGGCCACCGGACCGTCCACCCGCTCCGGCTCCCGCCCCAACCGCTGCTGGATGGACGTATAGTCCGATTCTTCGGGCGTCTCGGCCATGCCCGCCCGGATGGGGTTCAGGTCCACATAGGCCAAGGCCGCGATCAGCGCCTGCTCGTCCAACAGGGCCTGGCTCTTGAACCGCCCCTCCCAGAATCGCCCCTTCACCCCGTCCTCGGCATTGGCCTGCCAGGCGATGCCCTCGTTCAGGGTGCGCATGAACCAGGACAAGTCCTGAAGCCGGGCCCGATACTGCTCGGCCCACTGAGACACGGCCAGGACCTCCCCTTCATCGAGCCCCTCGCGCCCTTCGGCCAGATACCGCCGAACCAATAGCGGCCCGGCGTACAGAGCTGTCCAGCGCCCCAAGACCTCGTCCAGGCTCCAATTGGCCGCACGCTCCGTATCGATCCGCACCACCACGTGGAAGTGGTTGCTCATCACCGCGTAGCCCGCGACATCCACCGCAAACACCGAGGCAAGCTGCTGCAGGCGGTCGGCGATCCAGCCGCGCCGGTGCTCATAACTCACGCCTGTAAGCCGGTCCTCCCCACATAGAAAGGCCCGGCGAACGCAGCGGGAGACACAGTGGTACCAGGGGGTATCGGAGACAGAGACCAGGGTGGAGCGAGGCTGGGTCATGGGGCAGGCCTCCCGACAAGAACATATTGAGAACTCACCAGGGAGGGTACCCCAGGGCAATCAAAGTGGGTGTCCCTTATCTATCTCGGTGTCCCTTATCCAATCTCAGCCCTCCAGAAGGTGGGTGTCCCTTTCCTTCTAGGAATACCTCTCAAGATTTCTTGCGGCATCAAGGCGAAGGTCGGTCCTTGCCCTAAACCAAGCCCGCCCGATGAAAAGATATATAGCCCAAGCCCAGGCCGAAGGGACGAGCCCTGGGGTTAGCTGAACCAAGATTAGCCAAGCGATAAAAGCCTCGAAAGCGGAAGCCAGGTGATGCCAGGGACGTCTAGTCAGCATTCCGAAGTCGTGCCCGATTCCGAGAATGAGAACGGGGAGAAGGTTCCATTTCAGTAGCGTTGCCAGCCCCGCAAGCCCAAGCCCTTGGGTAAGGGCGAGCAAAACTGCGGATATAGCAATATAGACCTCGATCGCCTGGTAAACCTCAAGGCGCAAGCGTTTCCCCGCCAGTCGGAATCTCCTCCGGCGTGGTAATTGGGCAGTATAGTCGACCAGTTCATCAGAGAGCGGAGAGGGATCTTGAGTCAAAGAGGGCTCGCAGGTTTCCGGTATTAAGGAGCTAAATGGGGCCCCCCTTGTTGGGAGGCCGCAAAGAAGATGGGTGTCCCTAGCAGAGTGAAATAACTTTCCATGATTACACCTGCCAAGCGAAGTGGGTGTCCCTTAGCTACGATCTGTTAGGTTCGCCCTGTCGCTGCATATCTATATCTACATCCCTTATCTTGCGAGTCGTTTGGTGATCCGAATTGGGGAGGTAGTTAATACTTCTTCACATCGAACCGACGGGTTTTCTTCGATTTTTATCCAAAAATCACCGTCCCAGTATTTTTGGGCTATCTGTGACATATTCATATTTAGGCCTGGCAGGGGTTGGACAAGGTTAAAGTCGGACCGATGCTCCCCCGCTTCTGGGTCAACCTTTTCCACTTCGTAAATTACCGGCCAAAAACTATTAGGAGAATTTTTCTTAATAGCCTCTACGTATAAATTTAAAGACTCTAGATTAGAACAGCAGAAGCAGGAATTAAGCCTTGAGGGTTTTTCTGGGTGATAAATGGAGCGCACCCTTTCTAGTTCGGTTTCTCTTTCCCAATGAGGATGCCCCTCTCCAACCGCACCGATTACTCGCCCATAATTTCCGGGAAGGATAACGCTTCCGATTTCTAGCAAAACGGGCGAAGAATGATATAACATATTCATTTTATTGGCCTTAGTAGAAACCAGATCAAAACGACAATTTGAGGGTATGAACCGCCCTCAGACAAAATGCAAAATCCACTTGCCGCGCTGAGGAGCCTTCAAAGAGGCCGAGCGGCATTTGGCATGGAGAAGCCTTCTTGAAATGGACATCCCGAGAACTTGCAAGGGAGGCTAACCCAAGGCAATCAAGGTGGGTATCCCATATCCAATGGTCGACTTCGTCGAAGAAGTCGCGAACAGAGAAAGTGGGTGTCCCTTACCCGATCCTACATCAATATCATACCTCGCACAGTTCCCTGGCCTTTTGGGCGAGAATTTCTGCTCGTTCCTGCACAAAGGGAATAAATGTATCTTTAAAAAGTGAATGGGGACAAAGGTGAGATTCAAGGATCTCATCAACATTTCCTGCCATATTCGTTTTATACTCACTCGGGGCCTTCTTCCCAATCTCTCTATTATCTGCCGCTGAAATAAAACACAGATTTGCCAACACATTAGGATTGTAATCAGTCTGACCTGTACTTAACAAAAAGGCTTTCGGCATAATATGATGAAACTGCTTTCTGTTATACTTTTGCAATTTTTCACTAAGATCGACGGACGTCCCGCTCACGAAATTTTTTGGATTATATTGGGCTAGCATCGCTACAAATGTTTTTGTGCTTACCGAATTTATCTGGAACGCATTTCTAATGAAGAAACCCGGATCAATTGAAACACTGATATTATCGATAGAGGAACTAGCCCCTTCTTTCAACTTTACCATTTCTACAATATCTGCATCCATGTTTCGGAGTACGCCACTGCTAAATCTTTTAGAGAAAGAGGATCTCCAAAACCACCTATTTAATTTTTCTTTTTGTTCTCCAGAAAAATTAAAATCTACACCATCCTTCTTGGAGAAGAAAACAGATAGTGGAACTATTATATTATGGTACGGGAGATTTTCTATAGTTGGGAGTGAGTATTCGCCCCAAATAAAATCTAAAGCCCCTTTAATTCCATTTAACACCTCATCAAATCTAGCTCGAACGTCGGCCCCATTCAAATTAACCAAACTTTCCGGACGCGATGAACCTGTTAAAACCGATGCAGTACATCTCAGTAACAAGCTAATATCATTAGAAATATCAGTGAATCCATACTGATTCAATTCATCTATTAGATCCTGAAATTGCTCTTGCAACTGGAAATCTTCACTCCAGGTCCAAGCTGACAGCAATTGCAAGGTGTCCAGAGGGACACCTTGACGATTAATCCTTTCAAATATTATTGCGACTTTTTCTTTTTCATCAGTCTTGAATGTTTGCACAGGTATTCTTGCTTCTTTAAATACAGACTGCATTTGATCAATATTTGCAGCCAAATCGTCGTCCATTTCTTTGGTCATTTTTCTATATTCAGACGTGTTAAATATACAACTTAATGGAAAATGCTTGCTAGGGTCCACCTCATCTTCGGACAAAGCAAAAAATTGTGTTTCCTGTATATCTTCCGTCTTAGAAAAATCGTAATAAATTTCCTTCCAATCCGAAGAACTGCCGGACAACTCCGTTTGGAAAACACCAAAAATAGAGGTTATTCTTTGCTGACCATCTAGAACATAATCAATAGGGAAATCTGAATTGGGCTCAGGCAAGTGGAATGGCCCAAGCTCTCTCTCTGTCTTTAGTTGCTCATTTGTTCTCCAAAATAGAAGGGTTCCAAAAGGGTAATTCTTGTAAACGCTATCAATCAAAAATGCAACCCTGTCCGGCTCCCAAACGAATCCCCTTTGGAATGCCGGTATTCTAATTTGACCTCGGTAAACAGCATCCAATATTTCCCTTATTGTAAAGTTATCCATAATAACTCTTTCCTCTATCCGGGGTTTTATAAGTTTCTTTATAAAGTTGCCTTTTAAGACATCTAACCAAACCCACCCCCACCCGGCAACGCCAACTCCAACTCCTCCCCAGGCGACATCCCAAAAGCCGCCTTAGGTTCTAATTGGTTGCCTCCCAACACCACCCTTCCAGGCCGCCCAACCTCACCACCACCGGCCCCAGGCGCCCCGGCCCGAGTCCGCTCCGCCATCACCGACACATGCGCCGCCTCATCCACAGTCAGCCGCACCCGCTGGCCGCGGCCCCCGGTGTGAGTCCCGCCCCCACCGGACCCCTCAATCAACGACTTCTCCAGAATACGAACTGGCGTAGTAGCCTCGATCACCTCCACGGGGACCGCCTGCACCCCGCTCGGGAAGGCGGTGGCGTCGAGGCCGTCCCATTCCGGGCCGGCACCCATGCCGCCGCTTAGGAAGAAAGTCTGCGCCCAGGGGCGCTCGGTGCCCTGGATGTTCACGCCCCACAGGCCCGTGGCCCCCTCGGCGGGCAGGGGGATGGCCTGGCCGAGCGCGCCCATCACCGCCGGGGTGGCGAAGTGGCCGATGATGTGGCGGGCGGCCACGGGCTGGGGCGGAACGGCGTTCAGCAGGCAGCCCTCCGGGGCGGTGACGTGGATGGGGCGGAAGGAGCCGGCGTTGTGCGGGATGTCCGCGGCCACGGCGCAGGTGACGGCGTAGATGGCGTAGGCGGCGGTGTAGTTGAGCACCACGTTGATGCCCCGCGCCTGCGCGGGCGCCGTCCCGGCGAAGTCGCAGGTGATCTCCTCGCCGGCCACGGTCACCGTGCAGCGGATGGGCAGGGGCTCCTCGAAGCCGTCCAGCCAGACTTCGTGGGAATAGGTGCCGTCGGGGATGCGGGCGATGGCCTCGCGCACCGCCGCCTCGGAGCGGCCCAGGATCTCGTCGGCGAGGTCGTTGACGTCCAGGTCCAGGCTCTCCAGGCGGCGGGTGGCCACCTCGCCGCCGGTGACCTGGGCTCTAAGGTCGCCGAGCACCACCTCCGGCACGCGCACGTTCTCGCGGATGATGGCCTTGATGGTGGGGTCCGGCTCGCCCCGGCGGTGGAACTTCACCCACGGCAGGCCCAGGCCTTCCTCGAAGACGTCGCGGCCCTCGGTGGTGAGGCCCCGGCCGCCGATGTCGGCGGCGTGGCAGGTGGAGGCGAAGTAGGCGACGGGGGCGCCGCCGTTGAATACGGGGGTGACCACGGTGATGTCGTGGCGGTGGCCGGAGACGGCCCAGGGGTTGTTGGTGAGCAGGACGTCGCCCGCTTCCAGGGTCTCGGCGGGGACGTCTTCGAGCATGTCGGCCACGGCCTGGGCCATGGTGTTGATGTGGCCGGGGGTGCCGGTGACCGCCTGGGCGAGCATGCGGCCCTGGCGGTCGAAGACGCCGGCGGAGAGGTCGCCGGCCTCGCGCACCACGTTGGAGAAGGCGGTGCGCTGCAGGCTGGCGGCCTGTTCGTTGACCAGGGCGATGAGGCGGTTCCAGGCGGTGCGGAGGGCGATCTCGGTCATGGTTGGGATCTTTGCCCTCGTTTGGGGAGGGCGGTGGTGTTTCGGATCCGGGGTTTGTTTGGGTGGTCGCGACGGGGGCCGTCGCTCCTACGGAATTCTTTCCGCATTGTGCCGCATCGGGCGGGTCGCGGGCTGGAGCCCGCTCCTACACCCGTTTGGGGCCCGTTTGGGTGGTCGCGACGGGGGCCGTCGCTCCTACTGGAATTTCCCGCATTGTGGCGCATCGGGCGGGGACGCCGCTCCTACGGTTCCCTCCGCCCGGGTTGTTACTTCGAGCCCCTTTGTTCCCCCTGATTTTTGGGGGCTTTGGGCTAGACGGTAGCGCCGTACGGGCTTGTCCGCAAGCGTGGGGGAGCGGGTCCGGAACCGTCAGTAAATGCCCACGTCCAGGTAGGAGCGGGCGATCTTGCGGATGGCGATGACGTAGGCGGCGGTGCGGTAGTCGTGGACGGTGTTGTCCTCCTCCAGGACCTCGCGGATCTCCTGGAAGGCCAAGCGCATGGTGTCGTCGAGGCCGGAGCGGATCAGGTCGATCTCGTGGGGGGCGCGGGTGAGGCCTTCCTTGGCGTGCGCGGGCATGTGGATGCCGGCGTGGTCCTCCAGCAGGGTGGCCATCTGCATGCCGCGCAGCTGGTCGTGGCGCCGCTGCATGAGGCCGAAGCGGATGTGGGAGAGGTTGCGGATCCACTCGAAGTAGGAAACGGTGACGCCGCCGGCGTTCACCAGGCTGTCGGGCAGGATCACCACGCCCCGCCGGTGCAGGATCTCGTCGGCGGCGAAGGTGACCGGCCCGTTGGCCGCCTCCACCACCAGGCCGGCGCGGATGCGCCCGGCGTTGCCGGAGTGGATTTGGCCTTCCAGGGCGGCGGGAATGAGGATGTCGCAGTCCATCTCCAGCGCTTGGGCGCCCTCCTCGCTGAACTCCGCCTTGGGGAAGCCGCGCAGGCCGCGGTGGCGCTCCAGGTAGCGGCGCACCTCCTCCACGGGCAGGCCGTCCTCGTCCACCACCACGCCGTCGCGCTCAATGACGGCGACGACGCGCGCGCCGTCCTCCTCGGCGAGGAACCGGGCCAGGTGGTAGCCCACGTTGCCCAGGCCCTGCACCACGATGCGCTTGCCGCGCAGGTCGCCCTCCAGGCCGGCCTCCCCCACCGCCTCCGGGTGGCGGAAGAATTCCCGCAGCACGTACTGCACGCCGCGCCCGGTGGCCTCCACCCGGCCGCGGATGCCGCCCTGGTCCACGGGCTTGCCGGTGACCGCCGCCAGGTAGTTGATGTCCTCGGGGTAGAGGTGCTTGTAGGTGTCGGCGATCCAGGCCATCTCCCGCTGGCCGGTGCCCATGTCCGGCGCCGGCACGTTGGTGGCCGGGCTCAGCACCCCCTTGCGCACCAGCTCCAGGGTGAAGCGGCGGGTGATGAGCATGAGCTCCTTGCGCGTGTACTCCCGGGGGTCGATGAGCAGGCCGCCCTTGGCGCCGCCGAAGGGGATGTCCACGGTGGCGCACTTGTAGCTCATCAAGGCCGCGAGGGCCTCCACCTCGTCCTGGCAGACCTCGGGGGCGAAGCGCAGCCCGCCCTTGGCGGGCAGGCGGTGGGTGCTGTGGGTGGCGCGCCAGCCGGTGAACACCCGCACCTCCCCCTGCAGCTCCACGGGGAAGGTGACCTGGATCACCGAGTTGCAGGGCTTGATGGCGGCGGCCACGCCGGAATCCAGGCCGATGGCCTCCACGGCCCGGTCCACCATGCGCTCCACGTTCTCCCGGAAGGAGGTTCGCGGCTCGACGGCCTCCGCTTCGGCCATGGGCGGGCTCCGTTGTGGGGAAGGAAACACCCGGGGCGTACCGCCGCCCCGTACCCCCATCCTTAGCCGGACCGCAGGCGCCGGGCAATCGGCAAGGGCCCTGTCGGGAGATGCGGGGAAGCTCTTTTGCGGGGCTGGGGGTTCGCTGTGGGGGTGCTGTGGGAGCGGTCCGTGACCGCGACAACCAAAGGGGGCCACCAGGGTCGCGGTCATGGACCGCTCCCACAACTGCCTTTTCCCCCTCAGTCCCTTTTGTCCAGGCCAGGCGCCGACCGCTTCCTAGTAGGGCACGGCGATGGGCTCGTAGGGGGCGCGGTCCGGGGGGCCGGCGGCGAACAGGAAGTGGACGCCGCCGCCGTAGCCGGGGTAGCGCGGCACGGCCACCAGGTGGCTGCAGATGGTGCCGAAGCCGTTCTCCTCCAGGTTCATGGCGGCGTCGGGGTAGCCGCGGGGGTAGCCGCGGTCGGCGAGCACCGTGCGCCAGGTGTCCCAGTTCTCCTCCTGGGGCTGGGGGACCTCGGCCTCGCGGAAGCGCGGCAGGTTGAAGTTGATGCGGTGGTCGGTGGGGTCGTCGAGGTCGCCGCTGGTGAGCATGTGCAGGCCCTCGGGCACCTCCCGGACCTCAATGTCGCTGCCCTGCTCGTCGCGGTGGGCGACCCAGTAGGCGGCGGTGGGGCCACCCACGAACAGGTTGAAGGCGCGGTAGGCGCGCGGCTCCAGCTCCGCCAGGGCCTCGGCGGCGCGCTCCGCCTCGGCGTGCTCCAGGGCCTCCAGCACCAGCTCGCCCCGGCTGCGCCGCCCCTCCTGCGGGCCCAGGGTGCCGCGCCGGTTGGCCACCGCCGCCACCAAGCCGTAGCGGTTCACGGCGAACCAGCTGCCGTGGCCGTGCTCGTCCAGGCCGCCCACCACCTCGGGCCGCTCCGGCCAGTGGACCCCCGGCCGCTCCCAGGAGCGGCCGCGCATCTCGTCCCGGTTGGCCCCCACCAGCAGGGGCCAGTCGTGGTCGGGGCGGCGGAGGACGACGAGGGTGCACATGGGAGCTCTCGGTGGGGGTTGCGGTGTTTGGTACGTCCGCTCCTGGCCCATGGATGCGGCATCGGAGCCAGGTGTTCAAGGGTGGAGAATCCCTAGCGGGGTCGCGGCGGGGACGCCGCTCCTACCCCGCAATTGCCCGTAGGAGCGACGGCCCCCGTCGCGACCACCCTGCGGGGAGGTGCGGAGGGGCCTCATTCGATCCGGTAGGGCCGCCGGTACTCTCCGTGCAGCTTCATGCGCCCGTTGGCAGCGAACCACCGGATCAGCTCGTCGGTGGCCTCCAGGATGTCGCGGTCGCCGTAGATGCGCGGCAGCTCGCCGCCCCAGGCCTCCTCCTCGTCGGGGTACTTCACGGCCAGGTGCACCAGGGAGGAGAAGAAGCGGCGCAGGTTCACCAGCAGGTCGAAGGGCGACTGGTCCCGGGACAGGTCCAGGGCCTCCAGGTTCTCGAAGGTGACCCGGAACGGGGTCTGGATCTCCGTGGGCACGTAGAGCGCGTCGTTCCAGAGCTGGGCGGTGTCGATGGCGTCGCCGGTGTCGTGGACGTACTCGGCGTAGGAGCGCGGGCCGCCCACGTGGACGTGCATGAGGCCGTCCAGGGCGTCGCCGAAGCAGGTGCGCAGCCACTCGGTGACCCGTTGGGCGTAGTCGCCCCCGGGGCGCTCCACCAGGTCGAAGGGGTAGACCGCCTCGGCGTTGGCGGGGTGGGCCTTCACGCCCAGGAAGGTGAGCATCTCCTCCACCGTGCCGGCGCCGCCGGGGTGGATGCGGCCGCGGTGGGAGGCGCGGATGAAGGCCTCCATGCGCTTCTCCACGTCCGGGAAGATCACCAGCTCGGAGATGATGCCGTTGGGGGCCTCGGCGGCGATAATGCCGCGCTCGGAGAAGCCGATGTAGTCGCGGTGGATGCCGCGCTTGTGGTAGTCCTGCTTGCCGTAGGCCACCAGGGAGCCCTTGAAGGGCGCCTTCATCACCCCGGGCCCGCAGCCGGTGATGAACTCGGTGCCGTTGCCGAGGGCGTCCCAGTAGCCGGTCTCCTTGGCGAAGTCGTACTCGTCGCGGCTCACGGCGTGGCCGCCCCAGACGAAGGTGCGCGGCCGCGGCGCCTGGTCCAGCAGCGGGGTGCGCGCCACGAAGCTGCGCACGTAGCGGGAAGTCGCGGCGGAGGGGTCGGTGGCCTCGGGGAAGGCCGGCTCCATGACGAAGTCGCGCACGGCCTGGCAGATCTGGCGCTTCTGCCGCGCGGGCAGGTCGCCGTTCAGCAGCGATCCCGGGGGCATCCCGGTGCAGCGCAGGACCAGCCCGCGGTCGGTGCGCCGCACGGTGATCTCCATGGCGGAGAACTTCTCGCGCAGCTCCCGCTTGTCGTCGTTGTCTTCCTTGTGGATGTCGATGAGGGCGGCCACGGTCTCGCGGAAGCCGTTGCGCTCGGTCTGGATCCGCTCGGCGATGCGGTCGGCCACCGGGCCGTGGAAGGTGTCGATGCCCAGGATCTCGGGGCGGATGTCCACCTCGAGCGTTTCCGTATAGGGGGGCGGATTCAAAGTCATGGCGCCTCGCTATGGTTGCAAAGCCGCCCCGGCGTGCGGAGGCCGGACTTCCCACCATAGCAGCTTGTCGCCCGCCGCCGATCCCCCCGAGCCGGGAGGCCGGCGGGCGCTGGCGTGACCGCGGACGGGGAAGATCAGGAAAGCGTGAGCCGCAGGCTGCCGTCGCCGAGCAGGTCCACCTGGCTGTCCGGTGGCACCACCAGGGTGGAGGCGGCGTCGACGATGAGGGCCGGGCCCTCCAGGTGGGGCGGCAGGTCGGCGCGGCGGTAGCGGGGGGTGTCCACCCAGTCGCCGTCGAACACGGCGGGTGCCTCGGCGTAGGGCGCGCCGCCGCCCGGGGCCACCCGCGGCCAGCCGACCTCCGGCGCCGGCCCGGTGGCGCGGACGCGCCAGGACACCGCCTCCACCGGGTTGCCGGGGGCGGTGCGGCCGAACAGCTCCGCGTAGGCGGTTTCGAAGCGCGCCCGCACGTCGTCGGCGTCCAGCTTGCCCTCCGCCAGGGCCACGGGGACCTCCGTGCCCTGCCCCGCGTAGCGCAGGGTGGCCCAGCGCTCCACCGCCACCTCGCGCGCCCCGGCGTGGCTAAGGCGCTCCAGGCAGTCGTCCTCCAGCTCCTTGAGAAGCCGGTCCACGGCGTCCAGGTCCAGCTCCCCCAGCACCCCCGGCCAGGAGCGGGTGCGCTCGAAGGCCGGGGCCTGGGCCAGGCAGCCGTGGGCCGAGGCCACCCCCGCGCCCACCGGCAGCAGCACCGAGCGCACCCCCAGCCGCCGCGCCACCGAGGCCGCGTGCACCGGCCCGGCGCCGCCGAAGGCCACCATGCTGTACTCCGCCGGCTCCAGGCCCTTCTCCACGGCGTGGATGCGGGTGGCCTCCACCATGTCCTCGTCGATGGCCTGGCGCACCGCCCAGGCCACCTCCACCGGATCGTCGCCCAGGGTGGCCAGGGCCCGGCGGGCGCCCTCCACGTCCAGGGCCATGGACCCGGCGGCGAAGGCCTCGGGATCCAGATAGCCCAGCAGCAGGTCGGCGTCGGTGACGGTGGGCTCGGTGCCGCCGCGGCCGTAGCACACCGGGCCGGGATCGGCCCCGGCGCTGTCGGGGCCCGCGTGGATCAGGCCCAGGGAGTCGCGGCGGGCGATGGAGCCGCCGCCGGCGCCGATCTCGATGAGGTCCACCACCGGCACCAGCAGCGGCAGGCCGGAGCCGGCCTTGTGCCGGTGGACGCGGGCGGCCTCGAACCGGGGCTCGATGAGCGGCCGGCCGCCCTTGATGTAGCAGGCCTTGGCGGTGGTGCCGCCGATGTCGAAGGACAGGATCCGGTCCTCGCCCGGCATGGAGCGGGCCGCCTCCGTGGCGCCGGCGGCCGGGCCCGACTCCAGGATGCGGATGGGGAAGTGGGCGGCGTCCTCGGGGGTGGTGATGCCCTCGTGGGACAGGGCGATGTACAGCGGCGCCCGCAGGCCCTCGGCGGCCAGGGCGTCGCGCATGCGCTCCAGGTAGCGGCGGGCGATGGGCAGCACGTAGGCGTTGGCCATGGCCGTGGTCATGCGGGGGTGCTCGCGGATCTCCGGGGCCGCCTCCGAGGACAGGGAGACGTCCACGCCGTCCGGCAGGGCGTCGCGCACCGCCCGCTCCTGGGCGCCGCTGGCGTAGGCGTGCAGCAGGCACACCGCCACCGCCTCCACCCCGGAGAGGTCGAGGTTGCGCACCGCCTCGGGGTCCACGGCCTCCAGCTCGGTGCCGTCGGCCTTGAGCCGCCCGGGCACCTCGAAGCGCCGCTCGGGCGGCACCAGCGGCTCGGGCTTGCGCAGGGCCAGGTCGTAGAGGTCGTAGCGGCCCTCGTCGCCGATGTCGGGGAGGTCCTTGAATCCGGCGTTGGTGATCAAGGCGGTGGGGACGCCCTTGCGCTCGATGAGGGCGTTGGTGATGAGGGTGGTGGCGTGGACCACCGCCTCGGCGGCGCCGAAGTCCACGCCCTCCGCCGCCAGGCCGCGAATCCCTTCCAGCACCCCCTGGATGGGGTCGTCGGGGGTGGTGAGGACCTTGCGGTCCACGCGCCGGTGGCTGCCCGGCTCCACCGCCACCACGTCCGTGAAGGTCCCGCCGATGTCCACGCCGATGCGCCAGGCCATGTTCCCTCCCGTTCCCTGCTGGCCGTGTCCCGCGCCCGAGCCCGGCAAGGGTAGCGCCCCCCGCGCTCTGGGGGGAAGCCCCGCGTCCCCTAGGTAGCCGCAGCCCCCGTCCATCCCTGGGCAGCGCCGGTCCCGTGGGCTAACAATCGAATTTTAGCCCTTTTCTCCCAATCCGGCCGAACGGCCCGGAGCAAGGAAGGTTTCCATGCAGGCACGAACTTGGCTCCAGACCGGCCTCGCCGGCCTCCTGGCCCTGGCCGCCTGGCAGGCACAGGCCGGGCTGGAGATCGTCGGCGAGGAGGACACGACCACCCTGGTCTCCGAGGGCCAGCTGAAGAGCGAGGCGCGGGGGCCGGAGGACGTGACCCACATCTTCGACGTCAACGCGGGCACCATCACCCTCGTCCACCCCACGGAGGGAATTCACGCCACCGGCACCCCGGCGGACTACTGCCAGGCGCTCAAGGAGCTCCAGGAGGAGATGGAGGCGGACCTGACCGAGGAGGAGCGCCGGATGGTGGAGGAGTTCAAGCGCGGCCTCCGCGAGCAGACCAAGGAGAACCCCGAGGTGCGCGTGGAGGAGCGCGGCCCGGGGGAGCAGGTGGCCGGCTACGGCACCCGCCACTACCGGGTCTTGGTGGACGACCAGCTCACCGAGGAGGTGTGGCTGAGCAACGATCCGAGCCTGCTCGGGGAGTTCGGGGACTACGGCAAGCTCATCGACATGACCACCGAGGTCAGCCGGTGCGTCTCCGACACCATGGGGATCGCCGGGGGCTCCCTGGAGGAGCAGGCGGCCTACCAGGATCTGATGCGCAAGGGGATTGAGCTGAAATCCACGGAGCACAGCGACGGCCAGACCGCCACCGAGCGGGTCCAGGCCGTCCGGGAGCGCAACATCCCCGCCGAGGTCTTCCGCCCCCCCGAGGACTCCCGGGAGGCCACCATCAAGGAGGTGATGCGCGCTGCCCAGGAGGCCGGATCCGGGCCGTAGGGGCTCGGGGCCGCGGGCCTCAGCCCCGGATCCGGGTGAACAGCTCGGCGCGCGCCCCGCTGTCGAGCAGGCCGTCGATGCCCGGGTACAGCACCTGCTCCTCCTTGGCGTTGTGCAGCCCCAGGCGGTCCTGGAGCTGCTCCTCCAGGTCCGGGAGCCCCTCGGGGCGTCCCGCCGCCAGCGCCTCGTCCATGTAGCCGAGGACCCGCTCGATCTCGCGGTGCTCTTGGCGCATCACCTCCGTGGGTCCGGCCAGCTGCATGCCGGTGTGCTCCTCGAAGAGGGGGAACAGGTGCTCCTCCTCCCAGGCGATATGTTGCCGAAGGCCCTGCTGGAAGTCGCCGAGCAGGGCCGGCGCCTCCTCGGGGCGGTTGGCGCGGGCCTCCTGATAGCGCTCGTACAGCGTATCCAGGCGGCGGTGGTCGTTCTGAAAGAAGGCGGTGACGGTTTCCGTTTGCGCATCCATGGCCGGGCCTCGCTGTCTGCCGCGCGGCGGGGACGCCGCGGTTGCCGAAGGGACGAACCCAGCCTAGACCCTACCCCTTTGGTGGGAATTGACGACCGTCAACGGGCCGGTCGAGAATACGCCGGTCGAGCGTTCCAGTGCGGCATTCTCCGCGAAGCCACCGACCGGGAGACTCCCAAGTGACCAGACAGAAGGGCCCGCCGGGGCGCGTGGTCTACCCCATCGGCAACCGGCTGTACGTCAACCTCACCAACGGGTGCAGCCTGAAGTGCAGCTTCTGCTTCAAGAACACCGGGCAGGGGCCGCAGGTGGACGACTATGACCTGACCCTGGAGCGCCAGCCCTCCCCCACCGACATCCGCAAGGGCCTCGCCGACCTGGAGGGCTACGAGGAGGTGGTGTTCTGCGGCTTCGGCGAGCCCACCCTGCGCCTGCCCACCATGCTGGAGATCGCGGAGTTCATCCAGCGCAAGGGCAAGCCGGTGCGGCTGAACACCGACGGCCTAGCCAACCGGGTGTTCCGCCGCGACGTGACCCCCCAGCTCGCGGGCCGCGTCGACCGCGTTTCCGTCTCCCTGAACGCCCAGGACGCCGAAACCTACAACCGCCTCTGCCGCCCCCCCTGGCCCGACGCCTTCGACTACCTGCAGGACTTCATCCGCAAGGCCCGCGAGCATGTGGAGCAGGTCACCGCCACCGCCGTGGAGGGACTGGAGGGGGTGGACATCGAGGCCTGCCGTCGGCTCGCCGAGGAGGAGCTGGGGGTGGAGTTCCGCCCCCGCCAGCTGGACCGCGTGGGCTGACCCCGCCCGGAGTCCCTCTTGGCCACCCACCATCACGACCACAACCACGGGCACGGCCACGCCCCCGCCAACGGCCGGTTACTGCGGTGGGCCCTGGCCCTGACCCTGGGCTTCGCCGCCGTGGAGGCCGTAGGCGGCTGGCTCTCCGGCTCCCTGGCCCTGCTCGGCGACGCCGGGCACATGCTCACCGACTCCGTGTCCCTCGGCCTGGCCGCCCTGGCGGCGCGGGTGGCCCAGCGCCCGCCCAGCGCCCGGCACTCCTACGGCCTGGGGCGTATCGAGGTGCTCGCCGCCCTGGTGAACGGCGCCTTCATGCTGGCGGTGGTGGCGGGCATCGCCGTGGCCGCCCTGGACCGCTTCGCCAACCCCCGCGAGGTGGCCGGGGGCACGGTGCTGGTGGTGGCGGCCCTGGGGCTGGTGGTGAACCTGGGCGCGGCCTGGCTGCTGCACGGCGGCGAAGGCCTGAATGTGCGCGGGGCCCTGCTGCACGTCATGGGCGACCTGCTCGGCTCCGTGGCCGCCATCGCCTCCGGCGCGGTGATCCTGCTCACCGGCTGGACGCCCATCGACCCCATCCTGTCGCTGGTGATCTGCGTCCTCATCCTCTTCGCCAGCTTCAACCTGCTGCGCGAGGGGGTGCACGTGCTCATGGAGGGGGTGCCGCCGCACCTGGACCTGCCGGAGGTGGGCCGGACCCTGGCGGAGGTGGAGGGAGTGCACTCGGTGCACGACCTGCACATCTGGGTGCCGGACTCGGGCATGACCGCCCTGTCCGCCCATGTGGTGGTGGAGGACCTGAAGGACTGGGAGGTGCTGCTGGACCGCCTGCACGACGTGCTGCGCGCGGAGTTCGGCATCGAGCACGCCACCCTGCAGCCGGAGCCCCTGCACAAGCCGCTGCACCCCATGCCCTTTGAGGAGGCGCCGCACCGCGGACCCTCCGCGGAGTGATTGCCAACCCCTGTGGGAGCAGTCAGCCATGTGGGAGCGGTCCGTGACCGCGACCGAAAAGCCCTACAAACCATCGCCGGGGTGTGGGGGAATGCGCCTCGTTCCCGGGAGCCCCGGGCTCCCGGGCTACGGGCGTCTGTCCCCGTCCTCGCAATCCCCGTACCAGAAAACCCTTTTTTCCCAGACAGCAGAAAATAAAGGCCTTTTCCGGACCGGCTTGAAACCGGCCCGGGAGCCCGTCAAATCCGCCTTCACCCGCCGGTCGCCGACCCACCCCCCTAAAGGAGGTTCCGGAGCCCCGGCCGGAGGGGCGAGCCCCCGGATCAGGCTGGCCCGGAGCCGCCGGCTCCGGGGTTGGGCCCCGTTAAACGGGCGGACACCCCCATCCTTCCTATTCCAGCCGCGCGCCCCGCAGCCGGTTCAGCGCGGCCATGGCCTCGAACACCCGGGGCCGGGCCAGGTCGCCGTCGGGCTTGTCGAACAGGCGGTGCCACTCCGCCCCCTCCAGACGCTCGCGCAGCCAGGCGGGCGGGTCGGCCACCGTGCCGCCCTCGTCGCTCAGCTTGGCCAGCAGCTGGCCGACGGCACGCACCTGGGAGGTGTCGGCCACCTGCTCCACCGCGCGCAGGTCCACGTCCTCGCGGCCGAACACCAGGTGGTCCCGGCCCTTGCCCTGCACCTTGCGCTTGCCCTGCTTGACCGTGGGGTCCACCGAGCGGGTGTCCAGCGCCCGGACCCGGGGGGCCTCCAGGTCCGTCTCGTGCTCCTCGCGCCGGCCGGTGACGTGGGTGGCGGCGATCTCGCGGGCCTTGTCGGTGACGTCGAGGGGCACGTACTCCTGCATCTGCACCACCGTGTCGGCGCAGTCGAAATAGTCGCCGGAGCCGCCCATGACCAGGATGGTGGAGATGCCCAGGCGGTCACGGAGCTGGCGGATGCGGTCCACGAAGGGGGTGATGGGCTCGCTCTCCTTGGCCACCAGCGCCTGCATGCGCTCGTCGCGGATCATGAAGTTGGTGGCGGAAGTGTCCTCGTCCACCAGCAGGGACCGGCAGCCCGCCTCCAGGGCCTCCTGCAGCGCGGCGGCCTGGGAGGTGGAGCCGGAGGCCAGGTCGGTGGAGAAGGCGCTGGTGGACTTGCCGTAGGGCAGGTGGTTGATGAAGGGGGACAGGTCCACGCCCGAGACGGCGCGCCCGTCCTCGGCACGCACCTTCACCGCCGTGGGGTCGGCCACGATCTGCTCGCGGCCGTCCCCGGGAACGTGGTCGTAGACCCCCGTCTCCAGGGCGTTCAGGAGGGTGGACTTGCCGTGGAAGCCGCCGCCCACGATGAGGGTGATGCCGCGCGGGACCCCCATGCCCGTCACCTCGCCGGCGTTGGGGGTGGGCAGGGTCACGCGCAGGGACTCGGGGCTCTGCCAGGGGATGGCATCGGCCAGCGGCCGGTCGTCCACGCCGGAACGGCGCGGCAGCACCGCGCCGTCGCCGACGAAGGCCACCAGGTCGCGCTCCGCCAGGGCCTCGCGCAGGGCCACTTGGTCCTCCACCGCCGCGCAATGGCGCAGCAGGGCCCCGGTGTCCAGGCGCGCCGCCTCGGCGGCGTCCCGGACGATGCGGGGCAGGCGGTCGCACAGCAGCTCCCGGGCCTTGCGGCCGAGGATCTTGCGCCCCGCCGCCGGCAGGCTGGCGGTGAAGCGCAGCTCCACCCCCGCCTCGGTGAACAGGCAGGCGGTGCGCTCGAGGACGGTCTGGCGGCCGGCGTCGATGCCCACGTCCTGCTCCTCGCGCGCGGCGCGGCGGAAGGCCCGGGCCAGGAAGTCCCTCGCCGCCCGCGCCCGGGACGGCGAGGCGTGCACGGCCTCCGGCAGGTCCGCCACCGCCCAGGGCACAACGGCCCGCAGCCGCGAGGGGGCCGCGAAGGGGTCGGCCTGGACGTGGTCGATGAGGAGGGTGAAGCGCTCGAAGTCGTAGCGCCCGGCGATGTCCTTGTAGGCCTTGTAGCCGCGGCCGTCGATGCGCTCCAGGGTCTGCTCCAGCTGCTTGGCGTCGGCCATCAGCGCTCCTCGCTGGCTTGTGCGTTGCCGGTGTCGGCGAGCGGCCATTCCCGCAGGGTGGTGTAGGCGGCGCCCTGCGGCCCCAGGCTGGAGGCCACCAGCACGAAGCGGTCCACCCGCCACTCCAGGGGGCCGATCACCTGGCGGCCCGGCATCCGGGCCGCCTTGCGGGCCACGGTGATGTGCACCTGGAAGGGGCGGCGGTCCCGCTCCACGCCGCAGGGCTCCAGCGCCCGCCCCAGTTCGTCGGCCAGGGCCGGGAGGGCCTCGGGGGTCCGGGTGGGCCCGGCCCAGAGCAGGCCCCGGCGGGCCCAGTACCCCAGGCGGTCGAGGGTCAGGGGGAAGGCCTCACCGTTTAGCGTGTCCGCGGCTTCCTCGGCGCAGCGCCGGGCCTCGGGCCCCACCTCGCCGAGGAAGGCGAGGGTCACGTGCAGGTTCTCGGCGGGCACCAGGCGGCCCCGCCGTCCTCCCAGGGCCGCGCGGGCGGCCTCCGCCAGCTCCTTTTGAAGGTCCGCCGGCGGCCACAGGGCGAAGAACAGTCGCTGGGCTTCCTCGGTTTCCGCCATGCCATCCCCCGAACCGGGAAAGGCTATCAACCCGCCGGAGGCCCTTCCAAACGCCCCCCGGGCCTTTCCCGCCATTCTACAGAGGGCGGCGCCAGGGGCAGCCCGCCCCGTGGGAGCGATCCGTGACCGCGACCGGCCGGAAGGGAACCTCCGGGCCGGCCTGCCCTCTTACTCGCATAATACCCACCGGTCGGGCCCCTTCCCGAGGGGGCTCCCAGGGACGTTACAATAGGACCCCTGGACCCTGTATGCCCTTAAGGTAGCTCTAACCATGGACCTTCCCGACGGACTCCTGCCCACCTCCTGGGTTCTCGGAAGCCACCTGCTGTTCGCCTTCCTGCTCGCGGGGCTCGTCCGCACGGCACCCTGGCGGAACCTGGCCAACCGGCCGGACCTGGCGCTGGTGTTCGCCGGCTTCCTGGCCGGGGTGGTCTTCCTGTGGACCGCCCGCGCGGGGATCCCGCAGAACCCCGGGCTCAACCTGCACCTGCTCGGGGCGGCCATCCTAACCCTCGCCTTCGGCTGGCCGCTGGCCCTCCTGGGGCTGATCATCGTCCTGCTGATCACCACCTTCCTGGGGAACTCCGGCTGGGAGACCTTCTCCCTCAACGCCCTGCTGCTGGCGGGGGTTCCGGTGCTAGTGGCCGCGGGGGTGCACCAGTTCGTCCACCGCCGACTGCCCAACCACCCCTTCGTCTACATCTTCGTCAGCGCCTTCCTGGGCGGCGCGCTGACCATGGGGGCCCTGGCCGCGGTATCGGGGGCCGTGCTCTCGCTGTCCGGCACCTACGGCGTGGAGGCCCTGGTGCGGGAGTACCTGCGCTACTTCCCGCTGCTCATATTCCCGGAGGCCTTCCTCACCGGCGGCATCCTCGCCATCCTCGTGGTGTATCGGCCGGAGTGGGTGGCCACCTTCGACGACGAGGCCTACATCAAGGGCAAGTAGGAGCGGCCGTCCACAAAAAAGGCCCCGGCTCATGCCGGGGCCTTTGCTCGTCGCGCCGGGGCGGCCTCAGGCGAGGGGGCTGCCCGTTTCGTCGGTGACCGTGACCCGCACGGGGATCCCCTGGCGCACGCTGGAGGTGACGGGGCAGTGGTCCTCGAACAGCTCGGTGCAGCGGCGCACCTTGGTGTCCACCTCCAGGCCGCGTACCCGCAGGGTTACCTCCAGGCTGCCGACGCGTAGGTGACCGCGCTCGTTGCGGGTCATGAACCCCCGCACGGTGGTCTCCAGCCCCTCCGGCTCGCGCTCGAACTTGCGCAGGCAGAACAGCAGGCTCGCCGACAGGCAGTCGCCCACCGCCGCCGCCAGGGTGCGGGCGGCGTCCGGACCGGTCTGGTCCCCCAGGGGGGCGGGCTCGTCCATCACGCCGTGGGCCACGCCCTCCTGCCGGAAGTCCACGTCGAAGGCCCACCGGCCGCGGTGGGCCAGCTCGACCTCGAAGTCCGGAGCGCCGGAGTCCGCCATGGGCCGGTCCTCAGGCCTTGCCCTGCAGTTGGCGCACCACGTTCTCGTCCTCCAGGGTGGAGATGTCCTGGGTCACCTCCTCGCCGGAGGCGATGGTGCGCAGCAGCCGCCGCATGATCTTACCCGAGCGGGTCTTGGGCAGGGCGTCGGCGAAGCGGATCTCGTCGGGCCGGGCGATGGCGCCGATCTCGTCGGTGACGTGCGCCCGCAGGGCCTCGCGCAGGGCCTCCAGGTCCTCGTCCTCCCGTTTCCCCTGCAGGATCACGAAGGCGAAGATGGAGTTGCCCTTCACCTCGTCGGGACGGCCCACCACCGCGGCCTCCGCCACCTTGTCGTGGGCGACCAGGGCCGACTCGACCTCCATGGTGCCCATGCGGTGGCCGGAGACGTTGATGACGTCGTCGATGCGGCCGAGGATCCAGAAGTAGCCGTCTTCGTCACGCGTGGCGGAGTCGCCGGCCAGGTACATGTACTGGTCGGGGAAGTGGGACCAGTAGGTATCGATGTAGCGCTGGTCGTCGCCCCACACGGTGCGCAGCATGGAGGGCACCGGCCGGCGCAGCACGAGCAGCCCGCCGTGGTGGCTGCCGGGTTCCACCGTATTGCCCTCCTCGTCCACCACGTCGGCCATCACCCCGGGCAGCGGCAGGGTGCAGGAGCCGGGCTTCAGCGGCACGGCGCCGGGCAGCGGGCTGATCATGTGGCTGCCGGTCTCCGTCTGCCACCAGGTGTCCACGATGGGGCAGCGCCCGCCGCCGATGACCTGGTAGTACCACATCCAGGCGGCGGGGTTGATGGGCTCGCCCACGGTGCCCAGCAGCCGCAGCTTGGACAGGTCGTGCTTGTTCGGCCACTCATCGCCCTGCTTCATGAGCGCCCGGATGGCGGTGGGGGCGGTGTAGAACACGGTGGTGCCGGTGCGCTCGGCGATGGACCACAGCCGGCCCGGGTCGGGGACGGTGGGCGCGCCCTCGTACATGACCTGGGTGGCCCCCACGGCCATGGGCCCGTAGGCGATGTAGGTGTGGCCGGTGATCCAGCCCACGTCGGCGGTGCACCAGTAGACGTCGTCCTCGCCGATGTCGAACACCCACTTCATGGAGGTGATGGCGCCGAGCAGGTAGCCGGCGCTGGAGTGCACCACGCCCTTGGGCTTACCGGTGGAGCCGGAGGTGTAGAGGATGAACAGCGGGTGCTCGGCCTCCACCGGCTCCGGGGCGCAATCCGCGGACTCGCGCTCCATGATCTCGCGGAACCAGACGTCGCGGCCCTCGGTCCAGTCGATCTCGTTCTCGGCGCGCTGGAGCACCACCACGTGCTCCACCGTGTCGCAGCCCTCGTTGAGGGCGCGGTCCACGTTCTTCTTCAGGGCCACGGTCTTGCCGCCGCGGATGCCGCCGTCGGCGGTGATCACCACCTTGGCCCCGGCGTCCTCGATGCGGTCCTTGAGCGCCTCGGCGGAGAAGCCGCCGAACACCACCGAGTGGGTGGCCCCGATGCGAGCGCAGGCCTGCATGGCCACCACGGCCTCGGGGACCATAGGCATGTAGATCACCACCCGGTCGCCCTTCTCCACACCGTAGGACTTCAGGGCGTTGCCGAGCTTGCCCACCTCCTCGAGGAGCTCGGCGTAGGTGAAGTTGCGGGTGTCCCCGGGCTCGCCCTCCCAGAGGATGGCGGGGCGGTCGCCGTTGCCGGCCTCGATGTGGCGGTCCAGGCAGTTGTAGCTGACGTTGAGGGTGCCGTCGGCGAACCACTTGTAGAAGGGCGGGTTGCTCTCGTCGAGCACCTGGCTGAAGGGCTTGCTCCAGGTGATCTCCTGCCGGGCCTGCTCGGCCCAGAAGCCCTCGTAGTCCTGGGTGGCCTGCCTGGCCATGTCCAGGTACTGCTCCATACCGGCGATGCGGGCATGCTCGGCGAATTCGGCGGGCACCTCGAACACGCGGTTCTCGGTGAGCACTGTCTCCAAGGTCTCGTCCGTCATAACGCCCCGTCCTTGCCGTTCCAGGTGAGCTTTCCGGCCTCCCGCGCGCGGCGCCGGGAACCGGCCTTTATCTCCGCCGGACCCGCCGGACGGGTCCGGTTCCTTCCTCGCATGTCCGCATCCGGGGGCAGCCGTCGGCCTCCGAGCCTCCTAAAAGAATAGCCGCTTCCGGGCGCCCTCCTCCACCGCCCCCGCCCCTTCAGGGCAGGGGCTCCCAGCCGACCGAGGCGACCCGGAATTCCCCGGGGCACCCGGTGAGCCGCAGGATCTCCATCCCGGGCCGCCTTCCGGCCCCGTCGGCGGGCGCCCTATCGTACCCCACCACGTAGCGGTCGGGACGCACCCGGCGCACCCACAGGTTCTCCGGGTCTCCCGCCTCCCGATCCGCGAGGAAGGCCTTGACCCGCCACAGGATTTCCGGACCGGCGGGCCGCTCCAGGTGCTCCGCGGCCAGCAGGCGTGGGGAGCTTCCCTCTTTCGCGGTGAAATACAGGCGCTGGCGCCCGAAGGCGATGCCGTCGGGCGCGCAGCGGAAGCGCTCGAAGTCGTAGACCAGCCGGTGGCCGTTTTCCTTGTAGATCCGGACCTCGTCGATGTCCATCCGGCGCTGGGGGTAGGCCGCCGCGCGGCGTTCGATCCTTCGCAGGTAGGCCCCCGCGTCCTCCCCCCGGTCGTTGCGGAAGTCCGGGTGTATCAGGGCGTCCAGGGCGGCGTGATCGCCGCTTTCCCGGGCCTCCAGGAAGCGGTCGAGCCGCTCCAGGAGCTCGGCGCGGCGCTCCTCGTACCGGCTGGGGGCCAGGAGGTCCGGCCTGCCGGTTATGACCACCGGGGTGCCGATGTCCAGCGCCTCCTTGAGGACCTCCAGGCTGGTATTGTCGAAGGCCACGCAGCCCTTGGTGTCCGTCTTGTCCTCGTCTTCCTCGTCCACCCCGTGGAGCCAGATGCCGTAGCCGGTCTTGTCGCGGATCCGGTCGACGATGTTGGGGTAGTTCAGGGGGAAGGCCCCGGCGCCGTACCGCGGGGCCAGACGCGGCTCGGGGAGATAGCGCTGGATGTAGTACACCCCCTCGGGGGTGCGCTTGTCCCCCTCCACCCGCTTGTCGCCCGGGTTGGCCCCGAGCAGGATGCGGCCGAAGCGCCGCACCACCCGGGGCCGGTCGTCCTCGGCCTCCACCAGGTAGGCGGAGCGAACGTCCTTGGCCACCAGCACCATGCGGTGGGGCGGGGCGTCGCGGAAGAAAGCGTTCCCCACCACCTTTTCGGCGGCGTGGACGCTCGCCGCCGTCATGCCCCCCAGAAGCACTCCGGCCAGGATGCCGATGCGCATGGTCCCCCCTTGCGGCCCGCCCGGCCGCCTCCCCCTTGTTCTTCCCGATGCCCCGGGCGGGCTTCCCCGCCCGTTGCTCCTCAGCCCTCGTCGAGCCCCGATCCGGATGCCTGCTCAACAACCCCGCCCGCCAGCAGGTGATCGGAGCGGCCGTTCTTGGCGAGCTTGTAGGTCACGGCGTCCACCAGGGCCTGGTAGGAGGCCTCGATGACGTTGGCGGACACCCCCACCGTACCCCAGTGCTCGTGCGGGTCGCCCGACTCGATCAGCACCCGCACCGCGGCGTCGGTGCCGCCCCCGGCGGACACCACCCGCACCTTGAAGTCCACCAGGTCCATCTCGCGCAGCTCCGGGTAGAAGCCCACCAGGGCCTTGCGCAAGGCGTGGTCCAGGGCGTTCACGGGGCCGTTCCCGGTGCCCGCGGTGTGGGCCCGTTCGCCGCCCACCTCCAGCATGACCGTGGCCTCGCTCTCGGGGGCCTCGCCAGCGTGGCGCTTGGCGTCGAGCACGCGGAAGCCCACCAGGCGGAAGTACTCGGGCAGGTCGCCGATGACCCGGCGCACCACCAGCTCGAAGGAGGCGTCCGCGCCCTCGAACTGGTAGCCCTGGTGCTCCAGGTCCTTGATGCGCTCCACCACCTGGGCCACCGCGGCGTCGTTGCCTTCCAGGCGGTCGAGAAGCCCCAGCTCCTGGAGCTTGTGGACGATGTTGGAGCGCCCCGATTGGTCGGAGACCAGGATGCGGCGCACGTTGCCCACCGCCTCGGGGGCGATGTGCTCGTAGGTGCGCGCGTCCTTGCGTACCGCGGATACGTGGACCCCGCCCTTGTGGGCGAAGGCGGACTGCCCCACGAAGGGCTGGTTGTTCCGGGGGCTGCGGTTGGCCAGCTCGTCCACCAACCGGGAGGTGGCGGTGAGCCGTTCCAGCTCCTCCGGCCCCAGCTGCGCCCCGCGGTAGCCCAGTTTGAGGATCAGGTTGGGCAGGATGGCGGTAAGGTCGGCGTTGCCGCAGCGCTCGCCCAGGCCGTTGAGGGTGCCCTGCACGTGGCGCACGCCGTGCTCCACGGCGGCCAGGGTGTTGGCCACCGCCAGGCCGCCGTCGTTGTGGCAGTGGATGCCCAGCACCTCGCCGGGCAGGCGCTCCCGCACCGCGTCCACCGCCGCGCCGATCTGTGCCGGCAGGCCGCCGCCGTTGGTGTCGCACAGGACGAGGCGGTCGGCGCCGCCGTCGGCCGCGGCTTCCAGGACGCGCAGGGCGTAGTCGGGGTGGTTGGCGTAGCCGTCGAAGAAGTGCTCGGCGTCGAACAGCACCACGCCGAGCTGCTCCTTGAGGTAGGCCACGGAGTCGCGCACCAGGGCCAGGTTCTCCTCCAGGCCGATGCCCAGGCCCAGCTCCACGTGCAGGTCCCACGCCTTGCCGAAGATCACCGCGCCGTCCGGGCCGGCGGCCACCAGGCCCGAGAGGACCGGATCCTGCGCGGGGGTGTTGCCCGAGCGCATGGTGGAGCCGAAGGCCAGCAGCCGGGCATGGCGGAGCGTGCGCTCCCGCGCCGCCTCGAAGAAGGCGTCGTCGCGGGGGTTGGCCCCGGGCCAGCCGCCCTCGATGAAGTCCACGCCCAGATGGTCGAGGGCCTCCGCGAGGTGCAGCTTGTCCTCCACCGAGAAGGACACGGCCTCCGACTGCCCGCCGTCGCGGAGGGTGGTGTCGAAGACCTCGATGTTGCTATCGGTCGGGTTGGTCAAGGCGTATCGGTCCGGGGGAACGGTCAGGCATTTAAAGTGGGACGCGGATGGGGCGCACCACCCGTGGGAGCGGTCCGTGACCGCGATCCGTATCCGGAGCCTCATCGTCGCGGTCAGGGACCCCTCCCACGGCGGCCGCGCCCCTCAATGGATGTGGTCGCGCTCCTCCACCGGCTTGTCCAGCTCGAAGGCCTCGTGCAGGGCGCGCACCGCCAGCTCGGTGTACTTCTGGTCCACCACCACCGAGACCTTGATCTCCGAGGTGGCGATCATCTGGATGTTCACGCCCTCGTTGGACAGGGCCTCGAACATGCGGTCCGCCACACCGGCGTGGTTGCGCATGCCCACGCCCACCACGGAGATCTTGGCGATGCGGTCGCTGCCGGTGAGGGCCTCGGCCTCGATCTCCTTGCAGACCGGGTCGAGCACCTCCATCACCTGCTTGTAGTCGGAGCGCGGCACGGTGAAGGTGAAGTCCGTCTTGCCGTGCTCGCCCTGGTTCTGAATGATCATGTCGACGTTGATGCTGGCCTTGGCGGCGGCGCCGATCACCGCGTGGGCGATTCCCGGTCGGTCCGGGACGCCGATGATGGTCACCTTGGCCTCGTCCTCGTTATGGGCGATC
The DNA here is from genome assembly GCF_001399755.1 of Thiohalorhabdus denitrificans. Lineage (NCBI taxonomy): Bacteria > Pseudomonadati > Pseudomonadota > Gammaproteobacteria > Thiohalorhabdales > Thiohalorhabdaceae > Thiohalorhabdus > Thiohalorhabdus denitrificans. The sequence continues at coordinate 27,304 of NZ_LJCP01000008.1, forward strand.
CCGGAAACTAGGGCCTTTTCCATGGCCTCCTCCTCGACGGTGATGAGCGTGCCTTCCCCTTCCCCGAAGGTAGACCGCACACGCACCGGGACGTTGTACTTGCCGGCGAACTCCACGGCCCGGATCTGCAGCACCTTGGCGCCCAGGCTGGCCAGCTCGATCATCTCCTCGAAGGTGATCTTATCCAGCCGCCGGGCATCGGCCACGATGCGCGGGTCGGTGGTGTAAACGCCGTCCACGTCGGTGTAGATGTGGCACTCGTCGGCTTCCAGGGCCGCCGCCAGGGCCACGGCCGTGGTGTCGGAGCCGCCCCGGCCCAGGGTGGTCACCGAGCCGTCGGGCCCCAGGCCCTGGAAGCCGGCCACCACCGGGATGCCGCCCGCCTCCAGCTCGGCCCGCAGGTTCTCGCGGTCGATGTCGTGGATGCGCGCCTTGGTGTGGACGTCGTCGGTGTGTACGGGCACCTGCCAGCCCGCGAAGGAGCGCGACGCGTGGCCGCGCTGCTGCAGGGCCATGGCCATGAGGCTGATGGTGACCTGCTCCCCGGTGGCCAGCAGCTGGTCCATCTCCCGTTCCGGCGGCTGCTCGTGGAGGGCCTCCGCCATCTCCACGAGGTCGTCGGTCTGTCCGCCCATGGCGGAGACCACCACCACCACGTCGTTGCCGCGCTCGCGCTCGGCGAGCACGCGCTCGGCGGCGTGGCGGATCTTGCCCACGTCCGCCAGCGAGCTGCCCCCGAATTTCTGAACGATTAACGCCATGGATTCCCTATGTTGGTGCGCTCCGCGTCCCGACGGACGCACCATTTTGGTGCATTCGCGATCCGTAAGCGGCCATTGTATCGCACGCGGCGACGCTCCGGGAGGCACGGGGGCCGCCTTCCGCCGCCACCCGGCCGAACCGGCATCCCCCTTGCAAGAGGTCCTCCGGAAGCACCAAACCGGAAAGGCCCGCCCCGATGAGCAGCATGAGCTACCTCCACATCCTCGAGCGCTACCAGGACCACCGCGGGGCCATCGCCGAGCTGTTGGCCTCCCTGGTGACCGGGATCGCCGAGCATCGCGCCGTGGACGACCCCGCGTCCCTGCAGGGGGAGGTCCACGCCCTGGCCGAGCGCTACCCCTTTCTCGACATGGTCTACACCCTCGATGCCCAGGGAATCCAGACCAGCGACAACATGGTGAACCAGGGCAAGGCCCTTGCCCGCACCGGGGTGGGCGCCGACCGCAGCCAGCGCCCCTATTTCCGCCTCGCCCGCGGGACGCAGGAGGTCGTCGTCACCGAGCCCTACCTCTCGGCCACGGGCCACAACCTCTGCCTGTCGGCGGCCCTGGAGCTGCGCGACGCCACGGGCCGGGCCCGGGGCTACCTGGTTCTCGACGCGGACCTGGCGGAGATCGTGGCCTTCCTCCTGGGGGACCGCGAACGCCGGCGGTTCCAGCCCGTGTTCAAGGCCGTCTACTCCCTGATTGTGGCCGGGCTCCTGGCGGTGGTGGGGGTGCTGCTGGCCTTCTCGGTCCAGGAGCTCGGGGCGCTGCTGCCCGGGGCGGACGGCGGTTCCGACAGGGCGCTGCACCTCAAGCCCTTCGGGGTGATCATCTTCCTCACCCTGTCGCTGGCCATCTTCGATCTGGCCAAGACCATCCTCGAGGAGGAGGTGCTCACCCACAAGGACATCTTCCGCCACAGCTCCACCCGCCGCACCATCACCCGTTTCATCGCCGCCATCCTGATCGCGGTGTCCATCGAATCTTTGCTGCTGATGTTCAAGGCGGCCCTCGGCGAAGGGGAAGGCATCCTGCCCGCCGTGGCCATGATGCTCACCGTGGTGGGCCTGCTACTGGGCCTGGGGGTCTACGTCTACCTCGGCAGCCGCGCGGAGGTGACCCTCCTGAGCTGGCAGAAGCGCCGGGAGGAGCCCTTCCCGGCCGCGTCGCCCGCGGCTCCGGCCCGGCACCCGGAGGCCCCGGGACCGGCGGCGCCTCGACCCGAGCGGGCGCTGACGGAATAGGCGGGGGCGAACCCCGCCGGGAACCCGATCCGGCACCCGGGGTCGGAGGATGCGAAACGTATTGCGAATCGTTCCCATTTCTTCTATGTTGTGTGGAACAACTTCCACCCGGTGGGGATTGCTCATGTACGTCTGCATCTGCAAGGGGGTGACCGAGCGCCAGATCCATCAGGCCGTGGCCGAGGGCGCCCGGGACCTGGAGGACCTCCAGAACCGGCTGGGCGCATCCACGGGCTGCGGCACCTGCGCGGAGTTCACCACCGAGTGCCTGCGCGAGGCCCTGGAGCAGTTCGCCCCCGAGACGACCCTTCCCCAGCCCGCCTGACCGGAGGCCGGGGCGGAAAAGCCCCGCTCCTCCGTCTCCCCGGATCTCGTTCGCGGAAAACCCCCAGCACCCTCTCCGCCCGACCGCGCGTCTGCTAACTTGGACAGAAGGCCTTTCCGGCCCGTCGCCTCCCCACGACGGACCGGGGGTCGGGGCCTTTCCGACGGCCCGGACCGGGCCGCCGTACCGAGACCCGTTGCCGCCCGCCCAGGGGCGGCGGAAATGGCTTGCTTTGCCCCCACGCCCGCGGCCCCGCCCTTCCGCTCCCGGACCACCGTCGCCGCTGCGGCGCGCGGGGGCGCTGCTCGTCCTCGCCCTGGTGCCCGGGCTCGCCCCGGCCGATCCGGACACCCTGCGCCTGGAGGTGGACGGCGTGAGCGGGGAGCTGGAGCGGAACATCCGCGCCTACCTATCCATCGCCGAGCTGGCCGGGACCGAGGACCCTGACCCCACGAACATAAGCCGGAACCACCGCGCCGCCCCCGAGGAGATCCGGGAGGCCCTCCAGCCCTTCGGCTTCTACAACCCGGATATCCGGGGCTCCCTGGACCGGGATGGCGACGCCTGGGTGGCCCGCTACGAGGTGGATCGCGGGCCGCCCACCATCATCACCGAGCTGGAACTGCGGATCATGGGACCCGGGCGGGACGATGGTGGGCTGGCCCGGGTCCTGGAGGACTCGGGCCTCAAGGAGGGGGAACGCCTACGCCACGACCGCTATTCCGCCACCAAGGACGACCTTCTGGAGCAGGCCGTGGCGTCCGGCTACCTGGACGCCCGCTTCACCCGCAACGAGATCCGGGTCCATCCCGCCCGCAACGAGGCCCGGGTGGCGCTGGTCATGGACAGTGGCCCGGCCTACTACTTCGGCAATATCCGCGTGGAGCAGGACATCCTGGACCCCGCTTTCGTGGAACGGCTGCTGCCCGTGGAACGCGCCGAGCGGCTCACCTCCCGGCGGCTCCTGGATCTGCAGTTCGCCCTCTCCGATACGGACTACTTCGAGCGCGTGGCCGTGAACATGGCGCGGCAAGAGGCCGCGCCCTACACGCCGGAGGAGGACGGAGCGGAGGAGGCCCGAATCGTCCCCGTGGAGGTGGCCACCGACCCGAAGAAGCCCCGCCTCTACAGCATCGGCGTGGGGTACGGCACGGACACCGGCCCCCGGCTCACCGGCGCCGTGGAGTTCCGGCACATCAACCAGCAGGGCCACCAGTTCCGCACCGACCTGTTCCTCTCCGAGGTGCGCCAGGGGCTGGCGGCCCGCTACCGGATCCCCATCAAGAACGTGCGCACCGACAGCTACAACATCCTGGGGCGGATCACCCAGGAGGAGCTGGGCGACACCCGCAACCACCGCTACCTCTTCGGCGTCAGCGAGGACCGGGGCTTTCTCGGCTGGCAGCGCAGCCTCTACGCCAACGTCTCCCGCGACTTCACCTTCGTGGGGGACGACGACCGCGACTACACCTTCCTGGCCCCCGGGGGCAGCATGTCCCGCTCCAAGGCCGACGACCGCCTCTACCCGCGCCGCGGCTGGAGCCTGTTCTTCGACCTGCACGGGGCCCATGAGAGCCTGCTCTCCGACGCCAGCTTCCTGCAGGGCCAGACCCGGGCCCAGGGGATCCTGCCCCTGGGCCCGCAAACCCGCCTGCTGGGCCGGGTCCACGCGGGGGCCACCCGAGTGAACCGGGTCACGGACATCCCCGCCTCGGAGCGCTTCTTCGCCGGTGGTGACCGCAGCGTCCGCGGCTATCCCTACCAGGACCTGGGGCCGCAGGACGCCGACGGCCACACCATCGGCGGCCGCTATCTCCTCACCGGCAGCGTGGAGGTGGACCACCGGGTGTGGGGCAACTTCGGCGTGGCCGCCTTCTGGGACGCCGGCAACGCCTCCAACCAGTGGCCTCCGGATCCCGTGGAGGCCGTGGGCGTGGGACTCCGCTACGCCTCGCCCCTGGGGATGATCCGCCTGGACTTCGCCACCCCGCAGGACACGATCATCCGCGAGGACCTGGAGATGGCCCCGGACTGGCGCCTGCACTTCAGCATGGGGCCGGACCTGTGAGGCGGCGCTGGATCGCCTTCTGGATCGTCCTCGCCGCCCTCCTCGGCGGCGGGGCCTTCCTGCTGCTCACCGAGACCGGCCTGCAGTGGACGTGGCGGCTGGTCCGACCCGCCCTCCCGGAGGGCCTGGAGGTGGCCTCCGTGGAGGGGCGGCTGGTGGGCCCCGTCCGGGTGCGGGACGCGACCCTGGAGACAGCCTCCTTCCGGGCGCGCATGGCCCGCGGGGAGCTGGACTGGCGGGCCTCGGACCTGCTGCGCGGCCGGATCACGGTGAGCCGCCTGATCGTGGAGGACTACCGCTACACCGCCCTGCCTGGCGCCCCGGAGCCCGAACCGGAGACCGGGGAAGGGCCGACCACCTCCGCCTTCCTGCCCGTCCGCATCGAGGACGCCCGCTTCCTGAACGGCGAGATCCGCGGCGCCCCGGACGCCGAGCCCACCCTGGTGACCGCCCTCACCGGCGCCGTGGGGATCGGCCCGGAGGGGCTGTACTGGGACAACCTGGAGCTGGAAACCCCGGAGCTGGAGGCATGGAGCGGCGGGCGCATCGACCACGCGGACGACGCCCCCGACGGCGTGGCGGGGAGCCTGGGCTGGACCCTCCGGCTGCCCGACCAGCCGGAGATGGCGGGACGGCTCGAGGTTTCGGGTACTCTTCAGGCCCTGGAATTCGACCACCGGGTGACCCGGCCCTGGGCCGTCGCCACCACGGGACGCATCGATGACCCCCTGGAGGAGCCCCGCTGGGAGGCCCGGATTACCGGGGAGGATCTGGACCTGCGGACCCTCGGCCCCGGGCTCCCCGCGGGTGCGGGGGATCTGGACCTGCGCCTGCACGGCAGCACCGAGGACCTGGAGGCCTCCGGGGGGGTGGACCTACGGCTCCCGGAGCGCCCGCCCCTGCACCTGGAGGTCGACCTGGCGGGGAACCTGCCGGAGCGGGCCGTGGATATCCGCGAGCTGTTGGTTACCGCCGAGGGCCTGCCCGCCCGGCTGAGCGCCCGGGGGCGGGTGGCCATGCCGGCGGAGGGGCCGGAGGTGGATCTGCGCGGCGACTGGCGGGACTTGCGCTGGCCCCTGGAGGACGAGGCGGCCCCCTGGCAGTCGGCGCAGGGCAATTGGCGGGCTTTCGGCGACTGGGAGGCGCTGCACGCGCGCATGGAGGGCGCCCTGGGCGATGGGGACTTCCACGCCGCCGCCACCTACCAGGGCGGACCCTTGGGCCTGGCCATCAACTGGCACAATCTGCGCTGGCCCGGCCCACGCGCCCTGGCCTCGCCCCGCGGCCACGCCACCCTTGCCGGGACCATGGAGGACTACCGCCTCCGCCTCGATGCGGCGGGCCGCGCCGAGGAGCTGCCCGACCTCCACCTGACCGGCCGGGCCCGGGGCGGCCCGGACAGCCTGGATCTCCAGAGCCTGCGCCTGGAGGCCCTGGAGGGCACCCTCGAGGCCAGCGGGGACGTGGGCTGGGGGGAACGCTTCGCCGCCGACCTCGCGCTCCGGGGCCGGGACCTCAACCCCGGCCCCCTGCTGCCTCAGTGGCCCGGGGCCCTGGATATGGAGGCCGGGGTGCAGGCGGAGATGAGTCCCGAAGGGCCCGCGGCGGAGGTCTCCGACCTGCTCGTGGAGGGACGGCTCCGGGGCCGCCCGGTGCGGGTCAGCGGCAGCGGCGCCTATGGCGGCGGGGCGCTGGAGCTGACGCGTCTGCGGCTGCGCAGTGGGGCCTCCACCCTCGCGGCGGAGGGCCGGGTGGGGGAGGAGCTGGACCTGGCCTGGAACATTTCCAGCGACGACCTGGAGGAGGTCCATCCGGAGGCCGGGGGCACCCTGCACGGCGAAGGGCGGGTCACCGGGCGCCTGCCGCTGCCCCGGGTGAGCGCCGAGCTGACCGGCGAGGGCCTGCGGTGGGGAGAGTCCACCGTGGAGGGCGTGGAGCTGGAGGCCGAGATCCACCCGCGGGGCGCCGCCCCCTCCCGCCTGAAGGTGGCGGTGCGCAACGCCCGGGCCGGTGACACCCGCCTCGCCACCCTCGCCCTGGAGGGCCGCGGGACGCCCGATGACCACGCCATCCGGCTGGACCTCGACTCCTCCCAGGGGCAGGCGGATCTCCGGACCTCGGGGAGCTGGCGGGAGGCGGCCCAGGAGCTGACCTTCCGCCTGGAGCAGGCCCACCTCCGCCCGGCGAACCTGCCCGACTGGCGGCTGGAAGCCCCGGTGGAGGGGGCCATCGGCGCCGCCACCGCCCGCCTCGGGCGCGGCTGCTGGAGCGACGGCGAGGGACGGCTCTGCCTGGAGGGGGAGCGCGGCCCCGAGGAGGTCCACGGGGCGCTCGCCGCCCAGGGGATCCCGCTGGGCTACCTCCTGCCCCTGCTGCCGCCGGACACCGGTATCGAGGGCACCCTCAGCGCCTCCGGGACCTTCACCATGCCCACGGACGGCCCGCCCACCGGCCGGATGACGGTGGTCACCAGCGCGGGGCGCATCCTGCAGACCGGGGACGCCGAGGCCCTCAACGGCCAGCAGGTGCTGGAACTCCGCCCGAGCTGGGCGACGGCGGAGATCGACGGCCAGCGGGCGGTAACCGATTTCGCCCTGAACCTCGGCGACGACGACCGGCTCACCGCCCATGCCGAACTGGGCCTGGGCGAGGGCCCCATGGCCGACCAGCCCCTGTCCGGCCGGCTGCGGGGCGCCATCACCGACCTCGAGCCCATCTCCATCTTCGCCCCCGACATCCAGGACGTGGATGGCGCCCTGCGCGCCGACCTCCGGGTGGACGGCACGGTGGCCGAGCCCCGCCCCTCCGGGGAGCTGGGCCTCCAGGCCGACACCGCCACCCTGGTCCCCGCCGGCCTGACCATCCGCAACTTCCGCCTGGTGGCCACACCCGAATCCACCCGCTCCATCAGCCTCCAGGGCCACGCGGAATCGGGAGAAGGCTCCCTGGACCTGGCGGGCGCGGCCGCCATGGGCGAAGACGGCCCCACCGCGGACCTGGCCATCACCGGGGAGGACTTCCTCGCCTACGACACCACCGACATCCGGGTCTGGATCTCCCCCGACCTCAAGGTGGAGGCGCAGCGTCCGCGGGTCGACGTCACCGGGACGGTGCGCATTCCCCGGGCGGAGATCGAGATCAAGGAGCTGCCCGCCTCCGGGGTGGTGCAGGTCTCCGAGGACCAGGTCCTGGTGACCGAGGAGGACGAGGTGGAGGGCGTGGAGCCGCCCTGGGAGGTCTCCGCCCGCGTGCGGGTGGTCCTGGGCGACCTGGTACGGTTCGAGGGCTTCGGCCTGAAGACCCGAATCGTGGGGGACCTGACGGTGCAGGAGAGCCCGGGGCAGCCCACCACCGCCACCGGCGAGGTGCGCACCGAGGAGGGCGAGTACAAGGCCTACGGCCAGGACCTGGAGATCCGCACCGGACGGCTGGTGTTCGGCGGGGGACCGGTCTCCTCCCCGGGCCTGGAGGTGCGGGCGGTGCGCACGCCCCGGCCCGACATCACCGTAGGGGTGGAGGCCAAGGGCCCCCTGCGCGAGCCGGAATTCTCCCTGTTCTCCGAACCCGGCATGTCGCAGACGGAGCAGCTGTCCTGGCTGGTGCTGGGCCGGCCGCTGGATCAGGCCTCGCGGGGGGAACAGTCGGCCCTGAGCCAGGCGGCCATCCTCCTGGGTCGCAAGGGCGGCCAATTCCTGGCGGAGACCATCGGCGAGGACCTGGGCCTCGACGAAGTGTCGCTGGAGGCCCAGGAGACCACCACCGAGGAGGGGGAGCAGACCGAGGAAGCCGCCCTGGTGCTGGGCAAATACCTCTCGCCGCGCCTATACGTGAGCTACGGCATCGGCCTGTTCGACTCCGCCAACACCTTCCGCATGACCTACACCCTCGCCCGCCATTGGCGGCTGGTCACCGAGTCCAGCGCCCAGGAGACCGGCGGCGACTTGTTCTACACCATCGAGAGCGGCGGGGACTGAACCGGCCGCCCTTCCCTGCTAGGATGTGCGGCCTTTCGAACCGCTCCCGGATGGCCCCATGGCGCACACCCATCTCAAGGGCAAGGACTGCCCCCTTGAAGCCACCATCGAGACCCTCTCCGCGCGCCTGGCCGAGGCCGGCTTCGCCGTGGAGGAGGCCTCCTGGCTGAACCCCGTGGCCCACGTCCACTCCGTGCACATCCGCGAGGTGGACTGCCCGCTGCTGTTCACCAACGGCAAGGGCGCCTCCCGCAAGGCCTGTCTGGCCAGCGGGCTGGGGGAGTTCGTGGAGCGGCTGGCCAACAACTACTTCTTCGCCGACTTCTACCTGGGCCCGGAGCTCGCCGCGGCGCCCTTCGTCCACTACCCCTTCGAGCGCTGGTTCCCCATCCCTGGGGACGGTGGGATCCCCGAAGGCCTGCTGGACGAGGACCTGCTGGCCGTCTACGACCCCGAGGGCGAGCTGCGCGCCGAGCACCTGGTGGACACCAACTCCGGCGCCTTCGAGCGCGGCGTCTGCGCCCTGCCCTACGTGCGCCAGCGCGACGGCACCACGCGCTGGTTCCCGGTCAGCCTGATCGGCAACCTCTACGTCAGCAACGGCATGTCCGCCGGCAACACCCCCGAGGAAGCCCAGGTGCAGGGCCTGGCGGAGATCCTCGAGCGCGCCGTGAAGAGCCGCGTCATCGCCGAGGGCCTCGCCTTGCCGCAGGTGCCGGAAGCGGTGCTGGACCGCTACCCGGCCATCCGGGAGGGCATCCGCGGCCTGGAGGCGGCCGGCTTCGGCGTGCGGGTGTGCGACGCGTCCCTGGGCGGGCGCTACCCGGTGATGAACGTCACCCTGCTCAACCCCGCCGACGGCAGCGTGTTCGCCTCCTTCGGGGCCCATCCCACCTTCGAGATCGCCCTGGAACGGGCCCTTACCGAGCTGCTGCAGGGCCGCGGCCTGGACCAGCTGGACGGCTTCCGCCCGCCCACCTTCGACATGGCGGAGGTGGCCGATCCGCAGAACCTGGAGCTGCACTTCATCGACTCCAGCGGCGTGGTGGCCTGGGATTTCCTGCGGGAGGAGCCGGACCATCCCTTCGCCGACTGGAACCTGGAGGCCGACAACGCCACCGAGCGCGACCACCTGGTCGGCCTCCTGCACGAGGAGGGCTTCGACGTCTTCATCGCCGACTACACCCACCTCGGCGCCTACGCCTGCCGCATCCTGGTGCCCGGGCTCTCGGAGATCTATCCGGTGGACGAGCTGGTGGTGAACAACAACAACGAGGGCGCCCGGGTCCGCGAGCGGATCCTTTCCCTGCCGGACCTGGGGGCCGCGCAGTGGGCCGCCCTGTACGAGGAGCTGGAGGAGGGCGCCCACAACGACTACCAGCCCGTGCACGAGCTCATCGGCGTCGCTCCGGAGCCGGACACCCTGTGGGCGCAGATGCGCCTCGGCGAGCTCAAGGCCCTGCTGGCACTGGCCCTGGGCCGGGAGGAGGAGGCCTTGGGCTGGGTGGAGTGGTGCCTGCACACCGGCGAGCTCCCGGAGGCGCGCCTGCCGCTGTTCCGCTGTCTGCAGGCCCTGCTGGAGATGGCCCTGGCGGGCCGAGCGCCCGAGGACTTCCGGCCCGCCCTCGCCCGGCTGTACGGGGTGGCGACCGTGGCCCGCGCCGAGGCCGTCCTAAACGGGCGGGAGCTATTCCCCGGCCTGGGCCGCCCCGGCCCAAGCCTGGAGGGCTTCGAACGGCACCGGGCCCTGCTGGCGGCCTACCGCAAGCTCCACGAGGTCAAGGAAGGGGCCGCCCTGGCCCAATAACCGATCCGTAACCGGGGGGACGAAACAAAACGGGCAACCCCTCAGGGCCGCCCGTTTCCGGTTTGGCCGACCTGGCGGTGGCTCAGGTAGCCAGGCAGCTCTCCACGTACTCGGGCACCCGCTCCAGGGCCGCCTCCAGGTTCTCCGGATCCTTGCCGCCAGCCTGGGCCATGTCCGCCCGGCCGCCGCCCTTGCCACCCACGCCTTCCGCCACCCGGTTCACCAGGTCGCCGGCGGAGAAGCGGTCGGTCAGGTCGTCGGTGACGCCGGCAATGAGGCTCACCTTGCCCTTCTCCGGGTCCGGCACGCCGAGGACGATCACCCCGGAGCCGAGCTTCTGCTTGAGCTGGTCCACGGTCTGGCGCAAAGACTTGGGGTCCTGGCCCTCCAGGGCGGCGGCAAGCACCTTGGTCCCGCCCACCTCCTGGACCCGGTCCAGGAGGTCGCCGCTGGCGGCGGTGGCCAGCTTGCTCTTGAGCCGCTCCACCTCCTTCTCCAGATCACGGGACCGCTCCACCAGCTCCGCCACCCGCTCGTCGGCGTCGGCGCGGGTGCCCTTGAGGAGCCCGGCGATGCGGCCGATCTGGTCCTCCTGGCCCTGCACGTAATTGAGCGCCTCCTGGCCGGTGAGGGCGGTGATCCGCCGCACCCCGGCGGCGATGCCGGTCTCCTCCACGATCTTGAACAGGCTGATGTTGCCGGTGCGGGAGACGTGGGTGCCGCCGCACAGCTCCATGGAGGCCGGGCCCATTGTGATCACCCGCACCTGCTCGCCGTACTTCTCGTCGAAGAAGGCGATGGCCCCCTTGGCCTGGGCCTGGTCCAGGGTCATCCAGTCGGCGCTCACCTCGTAGTTGGCGCGGATGTGGCGGTTCACCTCGTTCTCGATGGTGCGCAGCTGGTCGGGGGTCAGCCCCTCGTAGTGGCTGAAGTCGAAGCGCAGGCGCTCCGGCTCCACCAGCGAGCCCATCTGGCGGACGTGCTCGCCGACCTGGCGGCGCAGCGCCCCGTGCAGGAGGTGGGTCGCCGAGTGGTTGTAGGCGGTGGCGTGGCGGGCGGACTCGTCCACCGTGCAGTGCACCGTCTCGCCGGTCTTCAACCGGCCCCGCTCCAGCCGGCCCACGTGGGCCACCAGCCCGGGCAGGGGAAGCTGGGTGTCGGTGACCACGAACTCCGCCTCGGCGGTGGTGATGCGCCCGGTGTCGCCCACCTGGCCGCCCGACTCGCCGTAGAAGGGGGTCTGGTTGAGCACCAGCACCGCCTCCTCGCCGGCGTTCAGCTCCTGGAAGCAGGCGTCGTCCTTGAGGATCCCGGTGAGGGCGGCCTCGGCGCTGAGGGACTGGTAGCCGAGGAACTCGGTGCCCTGGTGGCTCTCCAGGAGGTCGTAGTAGGCCTGCGGAACCCGCTCCTCGCCGGAGCCGCCCCAGGAGGCCCGGGCGCGGGCCTTCTGCTCGGCCATGTGCTCGTCGAAACCGGCGGTGTCCACGCTCAGGCCCCGCTCCCGGGCAATGTCCTCGGTGAGGTCCAGGGGGAATCCGTAGGTGTCGTAGAGCCGGAAGGCGGCCTCGCCAGGGATCTCCCGGGCGCCCTCGGACAGGTTGCGGACCACCTCCTCGAGGTGGGCCAGGCCGTCGGACAGGGTGGCCGCGAAGCGCTCCTCCTCGATCCGCAGCACCCGCTCGATGGTGGCCTGCTGCTCGTCCAGCTCGGTGAAGTGGTGGCCCATGGCGTCCACCAGGGGCTGCACCAGCTGGTGGAAGAAGGACCCCTCGATGCCGAGCATGCGGCCGTGGCGGGCGGCCCGCCGGATGATGCGGCGCAGCACGTAGCCGCGCCCCTCGTTGGAGGGGATGACGCCGTCGGTGATCAGGAACGAGCAGGCGCGGATGTGGTCCGCGATCACGCGCAGGCTGACGTCGGTGGCGTCGGCGTCGTTGTAGCGCACCCCGGCCAGCTCCGCCGCCTTGTGGATCAGGGGCAGGAACAGGTCGGTGTCGAAGTTGTTGTGCACCCCCTCCATGACCGCGGCGATGCGCTCCAGGCCCATGCCGGTGTCGATGTTGGGCTTGGGCAGGTCGTGGAGATTGCCCTCGGCGTCCCGGTTGTACTGCATGAACACCAGGTTCCAGATCTCCACGTAGCGGTCGCCCTCGTCCTCGCCGGAGCCGGGAGGCGAGCCGGGCAACTCGGGGCCGTGGTCGTAGAAGATCTCGGAGCAGGGGCCGCAGGGACCGGTGTCGCCCATGGACCAGAAGTTGTCCTCGGCGCCCACGTAGGCGAAGCGCGCGGAGTCGATGCCCATCTCGTCGAGCCAGATGCGCGCCGCCTCCTCGTCCTCGGTGTACACCGTGACGAAGAGCTTCTCCTCCGGCAGGCCGAGGTCCTCGGTAAGGAAGGCCCAGGCGTACTGGATGGCCTCGCGCTTGAAGTAGTCGCCGAAGGAGAAGTTGCCCAGCATCTCGAAGAAGGTGTGGTGCCGGGCGGTGTGGCCCACGTTCTCCAGGTCGTTGTGCTTGCCGCCGGCGCGCAGGCAGCGCTGGCTGGTGACTGCGCGGTTGTAGTCCCGGTGCTCGCGACCCAGGAACACGTCCTTGAACTGCACCATGCCGGCGTTGGTGAACAGCAGGGTGGGGTCGTTCTGGGGCACGAGCGAAGCGCTCGGCACCACCTCGTGGTCCCGAGCCGCGAAGAACTCCAGGAACCTTCTACGAATCTCGGCGCCTTCCATGACGGGCCTCTTCCGCAATCCAGTGGGGGGAGTCGGTGCGCCCTTCCGGGGGCGCAAGGCACGGACGGGCGGGGCCTCGGCATGGCCCCGCCCGTCCGCGTCCTCGGTTCGTGGTTTAGAAACCCGCTTCGTCCTCCGGGTTTCCGCCGCCCCGCAGCAGCCCGGCGCAGACTTCCGGATCAAAGCCGCGCTGCTGCAGATAACGCGTGCGCTTGGCCCGCTCCCGGACATCCGCGGGCGGTGTGTGGCCGAAGCGCTTGGCAAGCTGATCGGCCGCCAGGCGCCGCTCCTCGTCCCGCTCCAGGGCGGCGTGCCGCAGCCCCTCGCCGTCCACGCCGTGCTCGCGCAGCTCCGCCTCCACCCGGCGCGGGCCGAAGCCCTTGGCGAAGCGGGCGCGGGCGTATTCCTCGGCGAAACGCCGGTCCGACTGGGCCCCCTCCGCCTCCAGGCGGTCCAGGGCGGCATCGGCGGCCGGGCGCGGGTGGTCCCGCTCGGCCAGCTTGCGGGCCAGCTCCCGCCGGCTGTGATCCCGGCGCACCAGGAGCTTGAGCGCCTGCGCGTAGGCGGCCTCCACGGCCTCGTCGTCCCGGCCTTCCGGCTCCGTCATGGCGCCCCGTCCGGACCTAGGCCTGCCCCTGCTCCGCCTTGCCGCCGGCATCCTTGCCGCCGCCGGCCTTCTTCTCGGCGCCCTGGGCCGCGCCCTTGTCCGCGGCGGCTTCGGCGGCCTTTGGCTCCCCGTCGCCGACCGGCGCGGGGCTCAGGCCGGCGGCCTCGCGGATCTTGGATTCCAGCTCCGCCGCCATCTCGGGGTTGTCCTTGAGGAACTGGCGGACGTTCTGCTTGCCCTGGCCGATGCGCTCCCCGTTATAGGAGTACCACGCCCCGGACTTCTCGATCAGGCCGTGCTCCACGCCCAGGTCGATGATCTCGCTCTCCCGGGAGACGCCCTCGCCGTAGAGGATGTCGAACTCGGCCTCGCGGAACGGCGGGGCCACCTTGTTCTTGATCACCTTGACCCGGGTGTGGTTCCCCAGGACCTCTTCGCCCTGCTTGATGGCGCCGGTGCGGCGGATGTCCAGGCGCACGGCGGAGTAGAACTTGAGGGCGTTGCCGCCGGTGGTCGTTTCCGGGCTGCCGAACATGACACCGATCTTCATGCGGATCTGGTTGATGAAGAAGACGGTGGTCTTGGAGTTGTTGATGGAGCCCGTGAGCTTGCGCAGGGCCTGGGACAGCAGGCGGGCCTGCAGGCCCACGTGGGAGTCGCCCATCTCGCCCTCGATCTCGGCCTTGGGCACCAGGGCGGCCACCGAGTCGATCACCACCGCGTGCACCGCCCCGGAGCGCACCAGCATGTCGGCGATCTCCAGGGCCTGCTCGCCGGTGTCCGGCTGGGAGACCAGCAGCTCGTCCACGTTGACGCCCAGCTTGCGGGCGTAGGTGGGGTCCAGGGCGTGCTCGGCGTCGATAAAGGCCGCCACGCCGCCGGCCCTCTGGGCCTCGGCCAGGGCGTGCAGGGTCAGGGTGGTCTTGCCCGAGGACTCCGGACCGAAGATCTCGATCACCCGGCCGCGCGGATAGCCCCCCACGCCCATGGCGATGTCCAGGTTCAGGGAGCCCGACGGGGTCACGGGGACGTCGAAGGCCTCCTGGTCCCCCAGGCGCATGACCGAGCCCTTGCCGAACTGCCGGTCGATGTTCTTGATCGCCGAGTCGAGCGCCTTCTGCTTTTCCGCATCCATAGCCGCCACCTTTTCGGAACGCCGGCGCCTCTCGGGCACCGCGGAATATTCGGACTGTTATCCGCAGGGTAACGCACCCGGAACGTTTTGAGAACTTTCCGAGAACAAAAAGCCGGCCGACCCCGGGGAGCCCCCGGCCGGATTCACTCCACCAGCTCCAGGGCCAGGGCGATGGCGGCGTTCACCGTCCGCCAGCGGACCTCCCCGCGGGTGCCGGGGAGCACGAAGCGCCGGGCCTCGGGGGCGGCGTCGCGGCCCCCGGCGCCGATCCACACCGTGCCCACCGGCTTCTCCCCGGTGCCTCCCCCGGGGCCGGCGATCCCGGTGACGGCCAGGGCCAGATCGGCCGGGCTCCGCTCCAGGGCCCCCTGGACCATGGCGCGGGCCACCGGCTCGCTCACGGCCCCATGGCGCTCCAGGACGCCGCCGGGGACACCCAGCAGGGCCTCCTTGGCGGCGTTGGTGTAGGTGACCCAGCCGCGCTCCACGTAGGCGGAGCTGCCGGGGACCGCCGTGAGCCGCTCGGCAATGCCGCCGCCGGTGCACGATTCCGCGGTGGCGATGGTCCGCCCGGCGGCCGTCAGGCGCTGCCCCAGGTGGCGCTCGGGGGACCGCAGCCCGGGATCCAGCCAGGGATCCCGGGCGCCCGCCGCATCGTCCACCCACCACTCGCCGGGGAGGCCGGGGCTCAGGGTGGCGCCTGCCGGCAGGCGGGCGCGCAGGCCCTCCTCGTCGGGGGCCACGGCAGCGAACCGGCCCGGCCGCCGCGGGTCCAGCCCGGCCGCCGCCAGGGCCGCCACCAGGGCCTCCTCGGCCAGCTCGGGCTGGCGGATGCGCACGGCGAGGATCCCCTCCTCCCGGGACCAATCCGCCACCGCCAGCCCGTCCAGGACCACCGGCTGGCCCGCCTCCGGGCCCGCACCGGGGGCCAGGGTGACCCACAGGTCCGGGCGGGCCGCCTCCGGGACGGGCGCGAAGCCGGACAAGCCGACAAGTGTCCGAAGCCGGGCGAGCCGGGCGGCCAGCCAGGGCTCGGCCACCTGTCCGGGGACATGGATGACGGCCTGTCCGGACATGGCGCGTACCTCCGGGGCCTAGCCCGCGTAGCCCCCGGGCCACCAGCGGAACAGGAGCTGGAGCACCGCCAGGGCGTAGAGCCCCGCCACCACATCGTCCAGCATGATGCCCAGTCCGCCGGAGATCCGGGCATCCAGCCAGCCGATGGGAAATGGCTTGAGAATATCAAAGGCCCGAAAGAGGATAAAGCCGGCCACGATGGGGCCCCAGCCGGGAGGCGCGGCGGTCATGGCGATGAGGTAGCCCACCACCTCGTCCCAGACCACGGGAGAGGGATCGCCCACCCCGTAGGCCCGCGCACCCACGGAGCAGATCCAGACGTGGAGGGGGAAGGCGGCCAGAACCACCAGCAGGTAGAGGTGCCAGGGCAGGACCGCCGACAGGGCCATATACAGCGGGATGCCGAGCAGGGTGCCGAAGGTGCCCGGAGCCAGGGGGAGGCGGCCCAGCCCCAGCCCCTCCGCCAGCCAGACCACGGGCTTCACGCGCCGTCCCTTTCCTCGGCGGGGAAATGGTCGTAGCCGCCACTCTCCCCGGGCACGCCCGCGCCGAACACCTCACCAGGGCGCTCCGCCACCACCCGGCCGATGGGGGTGAAGCGGGTATCGGCCTCGTACTTGGCCCGGTGAATGCCCTCGAAGGCCTCCTCCCCGGCGGCGAAGACCAGCTCGAAGTCCTCGCCCCCGGACAGGGCCAGGGGCAGGGGGTCCCGCCCGGTGGCCCAGGACCACTCGCCCATGGGGGCCGACAGGGGCAGCCGCGCGGTGTCCAGCTCGAGGCCCACCCCGCTGGCCGACGCCAGATGGCGCAGGTCCGCGAGCAGGCCGTCGCTCACGTCGATGGCGGCGGAGGCCACCCCGGCGATTCCCTGGCCGTAGGCCAGCGGGGGGCGCGGGCGCAGATGGCGCTCCACCAGGAGGTCGTAGGCGGGCAGCCAGTCCGCGGGGGGATCGCGGAGCAGCTCCAGCCCAGCGGCGGCGTCCCCCAGGGTGCCCGTGACGTACACGGTCTCGCCGGGGCGGGCGCCGTCGCGGCGCAGGGCCCGCTCCGGGGCCACCCGGCCGAGCAGGGTGAGGGATAGGGCCAACGGCCCCGGCGTGGCCACCGTGTCGCCGCCCACCAGGGCGATGCCCCACGTCTCCAGCGCCTCCTGCAGGCCGTCGGCCAGGAGGCCGGCCCGCTCCCGGGCCAGGTCCTTTGGCAGGGAGGCGGCGAGCAGGGCGTGGCGGGGCCGGGCCCCCATGGCGGCGAGGTCGGAGACGTTCACGGCCACCGCCTTCCAGCCCAGCGCCGCGGCGTCGCCGCCCGGCAGGGCGTGCACGCCCTCCTCCACGGTGTCCACGGCCGCCACCCAGTCCGCGTCCCCGCCGTGGGCGAGCAGGGCGGCGTCGTCGCCGATGCCGGCGTGGACATCCGCCGGCCGGGAACGGTCGCGGTGGAAAAGCTCCTCGATGAGGGCGAATTCCCCCGCCGTGCCGATGCGCCCTTCCCTATCCGTCACCGGCGGAGCCCCCGTCCCCCTGGGCGCGGCGCTCGCGGGCGATGCGGTCGAGGACGGCGTTGACGAAGCGATAGCCCTGGTCCGTGCCGAAGGACTTGGCCAGCTCCACCCCCTCGTTGATCACCACCCGGTAGGGCACGTCCTCCCGCTCCAGGAGCTCCCCGACCCCGGCGCGCAGGATGGCCTGCTCCACGCCGGTGAGCTCGGAGAGGCGCCGGGGCATGATGGCCGGGGCGATGAGGGCGTCGATCTCCTCGTGGCGCTCCACGGCCTTGCGCAGCAGGTGCTGGAAATAGGCGCGCTCCGCCCCCTCCAGGTACCCGGCGTCGAGGAACTCCATCTCCAGCTCCCGGGGGTCCTGGGGGTTGTAATGCCACTGGTACAGCGCCTGCACCAGGGCCTCGCGGGCGCGGTGTCGTTCGTTCATGGGACGGATGATTCCTGCCAGATGTGCTCGGTATAGAATTCTATTAAGGAAAGGGGCCGTCCGCGTGCTCGCCCGCCAAAAGGGCTTCAGAACGTGCGCAGGCCGCATGTAGGAGCCCGCTTCAGCGGGCGATGGCCGGATAGGGCCCGCAGGGCTGGGTAGACATCGCTCCCTAAAGTGAGCTCCTACGAGTGAGCTCCCCCAGTTCCGAAGGCCGTTGTACCGGCCCGGCCTCAGCCCTCGAGCTGCCCCATCACCCGCACCATCTCCAGGGCGGCCATGGCGGCGTCGGCGCCCTTGTTGCCGGCCTTGGTGCCGGCGCGCTCGATGGCCTGCTCCAGGGTGTCGGTGGTGATGATGCCGTATCCCACCGGCACGCCCGATTCCATCTGCACCTGAGCCAGGCCCTTGCTAACCTCGGCGGCCACGTAGTCGAAATGGGGGGTGGAGCCGCGGATCACCGCGCCCAGGGCGATGACGGCGTCGAAGCGGCCGCTGGCCGCCATGCGCTGGGCCGCCAAGGGGATCTCGAAGGAGCCGGGCACCCGCACCAGGGTCAGGTCGTCGCCGTCCGCTCCGTTGCGGACCAGGATGTCCTCGGCCCCGCCCACCATGTGGTCCACCACCAAGCTGTTGAAACGGCTGGCGATCAGGCCGAAGCGGAGTCCGCTCGCGTCCAGCCGGCCCTCAATGGTCTTCATTGGCCCCTCCCCGGTTGGCCCCTTGCTGCGTGGTCGTATCGGTCCGGTCCCGCTCCCGCCGCGCGTCCACCGGCTCGCCCACGGGCGGCAGCATGTGGCCCAGCTTGTCGCGCTTGGCGGCCAGATAGCGCTCGTTGGCGGGGTGGGTGGCGCAGATCAGCGGCACGCGCTCCACCACCTCCAGGCCGTAGCCGCGCAGACCGATGATCTTCTTTGGATTGTTGGTCATGAGCCGGAGCTTGCGCACGCCAAGCTGGCGCAAGATCTGGGCGCCCACGCCGTAGTTGCGCAGGTCTGCCTGATAGCCCAGCTCGGTGTTGGCCTCCACCGTGTCGCGCCCGGCGTCCTGCAGGTTGTAGGCGCGCAGCTTGTCGATGAGGCCGATGCCGCGGCCCTCCTGGCGCAGGTAGACGATGACGCCGCGCCCCTCCGCGGCAATCTGCTCCATGGCGCCGTGCAGCTGGGACTGGCAGTCGCAGCGGCGGCTGCCGAAGATGTCGCCGGTGAGGCACTCGGAGTGCATGCGGGTGAGCACCGGCTCGCCGTCGTCGATATCCCCCAGCACCAGGGCCACGTGCTCGCGTTCGTCCACGTCCGACTCGAAGGCCACCACCCGGAACTCGCCGAGGTCGGTGGGCAGGCGCGTGTCCACGGCCTTGCGCACCAGGGACTCGGCCTCCATGCGGTACTGCACCAGGTCGGCGATGGTGCCGATCTTGAGGCCGTGCTCCTCGGCGAAGGTCTCCAGGTCCGGAAGCCGGGCCATGGTGCCGTCGTCGTTCATGATCTCGCAGATCACCCCGGCGGGCTTCAGACCGGCGAGACGCGCCAGGTCCACCGATGCCTCGGTGTGGCCGGTGCGCGTGAGTACCCCGCCCTCCACCGCCCGCAGGGGGAAGACGTGGCCGGGCTGGACCAGATCCTCGGAGCCCGCATCGTCGCCGATGGCCGTCTGGATGGTGTGGGCGCGGTCGGCGGCGGAGATGCCCGTGGTCACCCCCTCCGCCGCCTCGATGGAGACGGTGAAGTTGGTGGCGTGCTTGGCGTCCCGGTTGCGCACCATGAGGGGAAGCTCGAGCTGATCGGTCTGGTCCGGGGTAAGGGCCAGACAGATCAGGCCGCGGCCGTACTTGGCCATGAAATTGATCTGCTCGGGGGTGGCGTGCTCGGCGGCCAGAACAAGGTCGCCCTCGTTCTCGCGGTCCTCGTCGTCCATGAGGATCACCTGCTTGCCGGCACGCAGGTCTTCCAGCAGTTCTGGGATGGGGCTGATGGCCATGGTCTCGTTGCTGCCAGCCGGGTGGGCGCCCGAATCCTCGGGCAGAATGGGTCACGGGCCGGGGCCTTGCCCCGACCCCGGATTCGCTCCGGCGGAGGGCGGGGCTCCGCCGCGGCTACGGATGAGACAGCCGCCCCCGCACGGGGTTCGGGATGGCCGGGGCCCGGCCCTAGCCGCCTTCCCCGAGCCCGGAAAAACCGGCCCGGGCCAGGGACGCCGCGTCCAGGCCGCCGCCCTCCCCGGATGCGTCCTCACCCCGCACGAGCCGCTCCAGGTAGCGGGCGATCAGGTCCACCTCCAGATTGAGCCGGTCGCCGGGGTGCCGGTCGCCCAGGGTGGTGTGGGCCAGGGTGTGCGGCACTAGGTTGACGTCGAAGCGGTTCCCCTCCACCCCGTTCACCGTCAGGCTCACCCCGTCCAGGCAGACCGAGCCCTTCTCGGCCACGTAGCGGCTCAGGTGCGCGGGGACCTCCAGGACGAAGCGCTCGCTGCGCGCCTCCTGGCGCCGTTCCTGCAGCACCGCCAGGCCGTCCACGTGGCCGGAGACCAGATGCCCCCCCAGCCGGGTGGTGGGCAGCAGGGCTTTCTCCAGGTTCACCCGGGAGCCCACCGTCAGGTCGCCGAAAGCGGTGCGCTCCCAGGTCTCCACAGAGACGTCGGCGGCGAAGCCCCCCTCCTCCAGGGCCACCACCGTGAGGCAGGGTCCGGAGACGGCGATGCTGTCGCCCAGGGCCACGTCGCCCAGCTCCAGACCGCCGGCGCGGATGGCGACCCGCCAGTCGCCCGCCGCGGGCTGGATGGAGCGCACGGTACCGACCGCCTGGATGATGCCTGTGAACACGTTCGAAACCTTCCCGGCGGGGCCGGAGCAGCGGGGTCGGCGGAAGGCCGGGGCACGGCGCCTCTCCGCCCCATAGAGGATACCCGCCGCCACCCTTCGGGAAAACCCACCCGGGGTCCTCCCGGTTTCCCGGGAATCACCCTTCCCGGTGCGGCTCGGCGACGATCCGGGTATCGGTACCGACGCCCCGGCGCTCCAGGATGCGCAGATTGATGCGCTCGGCCATGGAACCGATGGGCGGGCCCTCGAACATACCCAGCCCCCCGGCGCCGATGATGCTCGGCGCCTGGTAGGCCACCAGCCGGTCCACCCAGCCGCCGCGCAGCAGGGCCCCCGCCAGGGTGGCGCCGCACTCGGCCAGCACGGAGTTGATCTCCCGTCGGCCCAGCTCGTGGAGGACGGCGCCCAGGGCGGGGCAGCCCCCGTCGCCTTCCTCCAGGGTGATCACCTCGGCCCCCGCCGCTTCCAGGGCCCGGCGCCGCTCCGCCGAGGCTCCCGGGCCACCCACCATCAGGACCCCCCCCGGGCCGGTCACCACCCGGGCCCCGGGCGGCGTGCGCAGGCGGCTGTCCAGGACCACCCGCAGGGGATGGGCGCCCCCCTCGGGGAGGCGCGCGGTGAGGGAGGGGTTGTCGGCGAGGACCGTGCCGCTGCCGGTGAGGAGGGCGGCGTGGGCGTGCCGCAGACGGTGGACGTCGGCGCGCGCCGCCTCGGAGGTGATCCACTGGCTCTCGCCGGTGCTGGTGGCCGTGTGGCCGTCCAGGCTGGAGGCCAACTTGAGGGTGAGCCACGGCCGGCCGCTGCGCACCCGGCTGAGGAAGCCGGCGTTCACCGCTTCCGCCTCCTCCGCCAGGAGCCCGCTCTCCGTGGCGATGCCGGCCTCCTCCAAGCGCCGCAGCCCGCGGCCCCGGACCCGCTCGTCCGGGTCCACCAGGGCGGCCACCACGCGCCCCACCCCCGCCTCCACCAGGCGGTCGGCGCAGGGCGGCGTGCGCCCGTGGTGGCTGCAGGGCTCCAGGGTGACGTAGGCCGTGGCGCCCCGGGCGGCCTCCCCGGCCCGCTCCAGGGCCCGCACCTCGGCGTGCGGTCCGCCCACGCGCTCGTGAAACCCCTCCCCCACCACGCGGCCGTCGCGCACCAGCACGCAGCCCACCATGGGGTTGGGGTCGGTCCAGCCCAGCCCCCGCCGCGCCAAGGCCAGGGCCCGGCGCATGTGGCGGGTATCCTCGGCGTGGGTGGCGGGCGGGGAATCCGGCATGGGCGCCTGTCCGGTCAGCACCGGAGGGGGGGACGGTCGACGGCCGGGCCGGCGCGCACGCCTCAGCCCTCCTCCCGGTTGAGGCGGTCCAACTCCGCCCGGAAGGCGTTGACGTCCTCGAAGCGGCGGTAGACCGAAGCGAAGCGCACGTAGGCCACCTCGTCCAGGTCGCGCAGGGCCTCCATGACCCACTCGCCGATGCGCCGGGAGGGCAGCTCCTTCTCCCCGGACTGCATGAGGCGCTGCTTGATGTCCTGCACCACCCCCTCCACGGCCTCGGAGGCCACGGGCCGCTTCTCCAGGGCCCGCATGAGCCCGGCGCGGAGCTTGTCCTCGCTGAAGGGCTCGCGGCGGCCGTCGCCCTTCACCACCTGGGGGAGGCGCATCTCCACCCGCTCGAAGGTGGTGAAGCGCGCCCCGCAGGCCTGGCAGGCGCGCCGGCGGCGAACCGCCGCGCCTCCCTCGGCCAGACGGCTGTCCTGGACCCGGGTCTCCTCGTTGCTGCAGAAGGGGCAGCGCAAGGGGCGCCCAGCTTTCCTTAGAAGTCGTAGATGGGGAACTGCCGGTTGAGCTCCACCACCTGCTCCTTCACCGAGGCGATGGTCTCCTCGGATTCGGGGTTGTCGAGCACGTCGGCGATCCAGCCGGCCACCTTCTCCGCCTCGGCGTCCTTGAAGCCGCGGGCGGTCATGGCCGCGGTGCCGATGCGGACGCCGCTGGTGACGAAGGGCGACTCCTTGTCGAAGGGCACGCCGTTCTTGTTGGTGGTGATGTTGGCCTTGCCCAGGGCCGCCTCGGCGTCCTTGCCGGTGATGCCCTTCTCGGCGAGGTTCACCAGGAACAGGTGGTTGTCGGTGCCGCCGGAGACGATCTTGTAGCCGCGTGCAGCCAGGGTGTCGGCCATGACCTGCGCGGAGCGCACTACCTGCTTCTGGTCCGACTGGAAGGGCTCCTCCATGGCCTCCTTGAAGGCCACCGCCTTGCCGGCGATCACGTGCATCAGGGGGCCGCCCTGGATGCCCGGGAAGATGTTGGAGTTGGCCTTCTTGGCCAGGTCGGCGTCGTTGGTCAGGATCAGGCCGCCCCGGGGGCCGCGCAGGGTCTTGTGGGTGGTGGAGGTGGTGAAGTGGGCGTGCGGCACCGGGTTGGGGTGCAGGCCCGCCGCCACCAGGCCGGCGATGTGGGCCATGTCCACCATGAGCCAGGCCCCCACCTCGTCGGCGATCTCGCGGAACTTGGCGAAGTCGATGCTCCGGGAGTAGGCGCTGGCACCGGCGATGATCAGCTTGGGCTGGTGCTCCTTGGCCTGGGCCCGTACGTGGTCGTAGTCCAGCTGCTCGGTGTCGGCGTCGAGGCCGTAGGAGACCACGTTGAACAGCTTGCCGGACAGGTTCACCGGGGCGCCGTGGGTCAGGTGGCCGCCGTGGGCCAGGTCCATACCCATGATGGTGTCGCCGGGGGCGAGCAGGGAGAAGAACACGGCCTGGTTCGCCTGAGAGCCGGAGTGGGGCTGGACGTTGGCGTACTCGGCGCCGAACAGCTTCTTGGCCCGGTCGATGGCCAGCTGCTCCACCACGTCCACGTACTCGCAACCGCCGTAATACCGCCGCCCCGGGTAGCCCTCGGCGTACTTATTGGTGAGCTTGGAGCCTTGGGCCTCCATCACCCGCGGCGAGGTGGAGTTCTCGGACGCGATCAGCTCGATGTGCTCCTCCTGGCGGCGGCCCTCGTTGAGGATCGCCTCGTTAAGCTCGGGATCGAAGCTGGCGATGGTGTCCGATTTGGAGTACATGGACTGGTCTTCTCCTGCTGCTGGGACTGGTTGGCGCCGCCCCGAACGGGGCGGCGTGTTGCGGCGGGGAGGGCCGGTCAGCCCTCGATGGACTCGATCTTCTCCACCCGGTTGGCGTGCCGCCCGCCCTCGAACTCCGCGCTCATCCACGCATCGAAGATGCTCGCGGCCAGGCCGGGGCCGATGGCGCGGCCGCCCAGGACCAGCACGTTGGCGTCGTTGTGCTGCCGGGACATGCGGGCCTCGAACTCGTTGTGGCAGAGAGCGGCGCGGACGCCCTTGTGGCGGTTGGCGGCCATGCTGATGCCCAGGCCGGTGCCGCACACCAGCACGGCCCGATCGGCCTCGCCGCTGCGCATCTTCTCCACGGCCATCACGGCGTAGTCGGGGTAGTCCACGCTGGCGTCCTCGTGGGTCCCCAAGTCCACCACCTCGTAACCGCGCTCGCGTGCGTGCTCCAGAACCATGCGTCGCAGCTCAAGGCCGCCGTGATCGGATGCCATTACAATGCGCATGCCCGCCTCCAGAAAATTCAAGGGCCGAAGCGTGGTTCGGCTCGTCATTGGGCAACTGATAAACTATTTAACTTACGAAATCCGCCTTCCCAGTGCAAGCATAGACCATGGACGTCATCCAGCTACATGCCGCCGCGGCCAGCCTCGCGCCTCGGTTCACGGGCCGCGCCGTGCGGGCCGTGGGCGGGCCCGAGCAGGCCCCCGAGCTGCACTTCGGCGCCCCCCCCATCCTGCGCGTGTCCCTCACGGGCCAGTTCCGGGGCCTGTTCCCCCTGAGCGAGACCCAGGGGGACGCGGAGGGCGGCTTCCCGGCCTACCTCCACCAGCGTCTGGCCGGGTTCCACCTGGAGGCCATCGAGCATCCCTGGCCCGACCGAGTGGTGGTGCTGCGCTTCGCCCGCAAGCGCCTCACCGGCAAATACGACCGCCGCGCCCTGGTGGCCGAGTTCCTGGGCAAGCGCTGCAACGCCGCCCTGCTCACCAGCGACGACCGGGTGGACCGGCCCCTGCACCGGCCCGATCTCACCGACCCCGACGCCCGCTTCCTGCCGGGCATGGCCTACCGCCCCCCGGCGGCCCCGCCCGGCAGCGAGGCGGCCCAATGGAGCCTCCTGGAGGGTCCTCCTCCGGCCGACCTCGACCTCTCCGGACCCGCCGAGGAGGTGGCCCGGCGGGTGGTACCCCTGCCGCCACGGCTAGCCCAGGCCCTCGAGGAGCTGGGTGCCGGGGAACGCCGCGACCTGCTGGCCACCGCCGCCGAAGCCCTCGCCGAGCCAACCACGCAGTGGTTCCTCCACGAGGTGGAGGGCAAGCGCTTCCTCTACCCTTTCCCCCTGCCCAACTGGGCGGAGCCCGTGCCGGCCGGCCCCCTGGAGGAGGCCTGGCCGGGCTACATCGAGGCCACCATCCGCGCGGCCCGCGAGGAGCGCCTGCGCCAGCGCCTGGCCAGCCGCCTGCGCGGCCACCGCAAGCGCCTGGAGGATCGCCTGGAGAAGGTGCTGGCGGACGAGGCCCGGCACGCCCACCCGGAGGAGTACCGGCGGTACGGCCAGGCCCTTACCAGCCTAGGCGGCGGCGTGGCGCGGGAGGAGAACGTAGCCGCCACCGACTACCTGGCCAACCCGCCCGAGACCATTCGGGTCCCAGCGACGCCCGGTCGCAGCTACCAGGAGGAGGCCGAGCGCTACTTCAACAAGGCGCGCAAGGCGGAGCGCGGCCAGGAGCTCGCGGCCCGGCGGCGCTTCGAGACGGAGAGCGATCTCGCGGAGGTGGCCCGCCTGGAGGCGGACCTGGAGGAGGCCGACGCGGACACCCTGGAGGCCGTCGCCGACCGCCTGGATCGGCTGGAGGCGCTGCCGGCCGAGGAGCGCCACGGCACCCGCAAGCGCTCCCCCGAGGGCCCCGAGCCGCCTCGCGAGTACCAGTACGGGGGCCACACCATCCTGGTGGGCACCACCCGCGCCACCAACGACTGGCTCACCTTCCGACGGTCCCGGCCGTGGGACATCTGGCTCCACGTCCAGGGTCTGCCCGGCGCCCACGTGGTCATCCCGCGCGACCGCAAGGACCCCCTACCCCCGGACGAGGTGCTGGAGCACGCCGCCCGCTTGGTCGTCACCCACAGCCCCAAGGCGGACCGCAAGGCCGAGGTGGACTGGACCGAGGTGAAATACGTCCGCCGCCACCCCAACGGCAAGCCCGGCCAGGCCCTGTACACCCACTACCAGACCATCCTGGCCGAGGCCCTGCCCCCGGACGAGCTGTCCGCCGAGGCCCCGGCCCCTTCCGGACAGGAGCCATGAGCGCGCCCCCGCTGATCCTCGCCTCCACCTCCCCCTACCGCGCCGCCCAGCTCCGCCAGCTGGGGCTGGACTTCGAAACCGTCCCCCCCGGCGCGGACGAAACGCCCCGCCCCGGGGAGACCCCGGAAGCCCTTGCCGGGCGCCTCGCCGATGCCAAGGCAACCGCGGTGGCCCGCCGGCGCCCGGAGGCGGTGGTCATCGGCTCGGACCAGTGCGCCGCCCTCGGCCCGCGGATCCTCGGTAAGCCCGGGGATTTCGATACCGCCCGTGAGCAGCTTCGGGCGGCCTCGGGAAACACCGTGGTCTTCCACACGGGCGTCTGTGTCCGCCGGGGGGACAGCGGATTCCACCGCACGATGGTGGTGCCCTTCGCCGCCACCTTCCGGGAGCTGAGCGACGACCGGATCGCCCGCTACCTGGAGCACGACCGGCCCTACGACTGCGCGGGGAGCATCCGCACCGAGGGTTTGGGCCCGGCGCTCCTGGAACGCACCGAAGGTGACGACCCCACCGCGGTCACCGGGCTGCCGCTGATCCACACCGTGCGCCTGCTGGAGGCCGCCGGACGGCCCGTGCTCTGAGCTCCTGTCGCTTTTTTTGGCGACCTCCTCTTGACAAATTGTTCACATCCTTCCGGGCACCCCCGAACCCCCACTGTCCGATCCAACCACCCTGTCAAGGACAACCAGAAACTAACATTAATAGACTGTTTTTAAAGGTTTTTATATGTATGCCCAAGAACTAGGCAGGACCGCCCAACCTCCCGTGTCCCAAGGGCTCAGCGGCGCTACACAAGGGTTTTCCCCAAGGTTTTCCACAGGAACTGTGGGGAATCGTTCATCCCCGAGCGCCGCTCCGTGGGGCCTGGGGCCCGCCTTCGACCGGCTTTCCCAGGGGATCCGGGGAAGCGGCCCGAAGGCCCCCTGACGAGACCGGCCCTTTCGCCGGACCCCATGGACAGTCCCCCCACTTTCCCCTTGACTTTTGTTCACAGAGCGACCCAGGCCCCCACCCGGATCCGGACAAGCCCCCAGCATCCCGCCATTCCCGGAAGCCAAGAATGCATCTTTCTGTTTTTACTTTATTTTTTAAGGTGCCTACACCTTAACCCGAAATGCCGAAAGCCCGACGACACAAGGGCTCAGCGGCATTTCCCAGGCCTTTTCCCCAAGGTTATCCACAGGGCGTGTTAGGAATTGTCCGAACCCGACTACGGGCCTCCCCTGGAGGAAGGACACCCCGCCCCCGAACGGCCTTCATTCGGCGCCGCCCGCATCCCCGGAAGGGCCACGCCCTGGTATGCTGGCCGATCCGTCCGGCCCCGGAGGAGCCCATGACCCCCAGCGCCCCCAATCCGCCCCGGGTGTCGGCCCGGCGGCTGCCCGACGACGGCACCTACCCGAACAATCCGCGCCTGCCCCTGCTGGTCTACACGGGGGCCTTCCCCCCGAATGACCCGGAGGCCATCGAGGCGGTGTTGGCCGCCAACGGCTGGCCGCCCGCCTGGCGGTTCGGGGTCTTCAGCCATCACCACTACCACGCCACCGCCCACGAGGTGCTCGGCTGCTTCCAGGGCTCCGCCAGCCTCCAATTGGGCGGCCCGGAAGGCCCGATCCTGGAGGCCGCCGCGGGGGACGTGGTGGTTCTGCCCGCCGGCACCGCCCACAAGGCCGTGGAGAGCCACGGCGGCTTCCTCTGCGTGGGCGCCTACCCCGCCGGCCAGGACCCGGCCATGAACACCGGGCGCCCCGGCGAGCACGAGGACGCCGTTGCGCGCATCGCGCGGGTGCCCGTGCCCGAGGCCGATCCCGCCTACGGGCCGCAGGGGCCCCTCCTGGAGCACTGGGGCACGTAAGGTCCCGCAACGGGCCTTCGGAGAGAAGGAAGTTCGGCACTCATTCCCGGCTTTCCAGGGCGCGCAACCGGTTCCAGTCCGCGATGAGGTAGGTGCCGAGGGCGGGCTCGTCGGCGATGCGCGCCGCCATCCAGGCCGCCGCCTCCTGGCCGCGCCGCCGGTACTCCTGGTTCCCGGTCCGGGCCCCCAGTTCCGCCAGCACCCGCGCACCCAGGGCATTGGCGGAGGGCAGCGGGTTGTCGTTGAAGGGCTTGGTGCGCAGCCACTCCCCAGCCGGGGTCGGCCCTCCGGCGTAGAAGCCGCCGTTGCCCCCGTCCCAGAAGTGCTCCACGGCGGCGTCGGCCAGGGCCCGCGCCCGGGCGAGCCACCGCCCCGTGCCGGTCTGCCCGTGCAGGGCCAGCCCGGCCTCGGCCAGGGCCAGGTAGTCCTCCGCGGCGCCCGGCGGCCCGGCTTGCCCCGGCAGGGCGCTGCGCCTGACCCGGACCGGCTCCGCCGTCGGATCCACGAGGCGGTCCCAGACCGCCTCCGCCGCCTTCTCCGCCCTGCGGACGTAGCGGGCCTCCCCCAGAGCGCCGCCCGCGCGGGCCAGGGCGGTGATCATGTGGCCGTTCCAGGCGGCCACCAGCTTGTCGTCGGCGGGCGGGGCCGGCCGCTGGCGTCGCGCCCGCAGCAGCCGGGTGCGCGCCTCCCGGAGGTGGCGGTCCACCGCCTCCGGGGACAGCCCGAGCTCCTCCGCCACCGCCTCCCGGTCCCGGGCCCGGTAGAGCACATTGGCGCGGCCCAGCTCCGCGCTCTCCCCGGTGTTGCCCCCGGGCTTGACCCCGAAGCGCGCCGCCGCCACCGCGCGGCGCTCCCCCTTCCCCAGGGCTTGCGTGAACTGCTCCCAGGTCCAGGTGTAGTAGGCCCCCTCGGCGCTCCCCTGCGGGCGCTCCGGCCGGGCGCTGTCGGCGCTCAGGGCCGCCCGGTAGCCGCCCTCCGGCAGGGCCATTTGCCGCTCCACGAAGGCCAGGGTCTCCCGGGCCACCTCGGCCCAGCGATCCCCGCCGTATCGCTCCCCGGCCGCCAGCAGCGCCCGCACCAGCAGGGCCTGGTTGTAGAGCATCTTCTCGAAATGGGGCACCCGCCAGTCCGGGTCCACCGCGTAGCGGTGGAAGCCTCCGCCCAGCTGATCCCGGATCCCGCCCTCGGCCATGGCCTCGAGCGTGGTGCGCGCCATGTCGGCCTCGTCCTCGCCCCGGCCGAGCAGGAACAAGAGATCGGCCGGGCGGGGAAACTTGGGAGCCGTTCCGAAACCGCCCTGGAAGGGGGCGAACTCCCCGCGCAGGGCCTTCGCCGCCCGCCGGGGGAGGTCGGACCGCAGACCCCCGGGATCCACCGTCAGGCCGCGCCGGATCAGGGCCGCCCCCTCCTCCGCCCCCTGACGCACCCCCTCCTCGTCCTCCGTCCAGCGCCGGACCACCTCGCGGAGGAGCCCCTTCATGCCCGGCTGGCCCTCCTCCGCCTCGGGCGGGAAGTAGACCCCGCCCAGGAAGGGCTTGCCCTCCGGGGTGGCCCAGACGTTCAGGGGCCACCCGGCCGTTCCCGCGGTCTCCTCCACGAAGCGGCGGTAGGCCTGGTCCAGATCCGGGCGCTGCTCGCGGTCCACCTTCACCGCCACGAAATGGCGGTTCAGGAGCCGGGCGATCTCGGGGTCCGTGAAGGATTCCCGCTCCATCACGTGGCACCAGTGGCAGGTGAAGTAGCCCACGGAGATGAACAGGGGCCGGTTGGTGCGGCGGGCCCGCTCGAAGGCCGCCTCGCCCCAGGGGTACCACTCCACGGGGTTGTCGGCGTGCATGCGCAGGTACGGGCTCGCCGCCTGCTCCAGGCGCCAGCCCCCGCTGCGCTCCGCCTCCTTCTCGCCGCCCGCGTGGAGCGGCAGCGCCAGGGCCAGCATCCCCAGGACCACGCCCACCACGCGACCGGGGTTCCTGTCCACCGACCCCCGTAGAGGCCCTTCGTCGCTTGACATCCGTTCACAACCCTCCGCGGCCCGAACCGAGCACCGCCTTTCGGCGAGGAAAGTTCCGTCCTTCCAGGGGTATACGCATAAGAACCTGAAAATAAAACACTTACTTTTCTGCCTACACGCTGAGCCGATCCGCCCACCTGCCCGGCGCACAAGGGCCAGCGTCCCCTTTCAAGGCCCTGTCCACAACCTTTTCCACAGCCTCTGTGAGGAACTTCCCCCAACCGGCTCGGGCTTTCCCCATTCCGAAACCCGCTACCGGGCTTTCCGCTTTTGCTTTCCGCCCTCCCGGCCATCCTCCTTTACACTGCCCGTAGCCGGTCCACATCCAGCGTCGCCACGCCCTGCTCCAGGCGCACCACGCCCTCGGCCACGAAAGGGCCGAAGGCATGGAGCAGGCCGCCGTCGGCGGCGTAGGCGTCGGGGAACAGCACACACTCGGCGAGGCCGGTGCGGTCCTCCAGGGTGAGGAAGCACATGGGCCGGCCCTCGGCGCGGGTACGGGCGGGCTTGCGGGTCACCTGCCAGCCGGCCACCCGCACCCGGCGGCCGGCGTGCTCCGCCAGGCGCGTCGCCGGCACCATGCCGCGCCGCCACGGCGCCAGGCGGTGGCGGAACAGCGCCAGGGGATGGTCGCTGGCGGTCAGGCCCAGATATTCCAGCTCCCAGCGCAGTCGCTCCTGCGCGTCCTCGGCGGGCACCGGCGCTGGCTGCGGGGCCTCCGCCATGGCGGGAAACAGGTCGCCCGTGCCGGTGGCCCGCCCGCGGTCCCGGCCCCGCCCCTCCAGGGCCCAGA
The DNA here is from genome assembly GCF_001399755.1 of Thiohalorhabdus denitrificans. Taxonomy (NCBI): domain Bacteria; kingdom Pseudomonadati; phylum Pseudomonadota; class Gammaproteobacteria; order Thiohalorhabdales; family Thiohalorhabdaceae; genus Thiohalorhabdus; species Thiohalorhabdus denitrificans. The sequence continues at coordinate 57,811 of NZ_LJCP01000008.1, forward strand.
ACAGGGCCCGGCGGCTCGCCCCCAGGCCGTCCAGCGCCCCGCAGCCCGCCAGGGCCTCCAGCCCGGCGCGGGCCAGCTCCGGCACGCGCCGCCGCAGGTCCTCGAAACCGGCGAAGGCGCCGCCCCGCGCCCGCTCCGCCACCATGGCCTCCGCCGCCTCGGCGGTGAGGCCGCGCACCCGGTCCAGGCCCAGGCGCACGGCCCACCCGCCGCGGCTGGCGGCGTCCGGCTCGACGCCCGGCGCCACGGCGCTGGCGTTCACGTGGGGCGGGCGCACCGCCACGCCCAGGCGCTTGGTCTCGTCCACATAGGCCTGGGGCCCGTAGTAGCCGCCGCCGTTGGCCAGCACCGCCGCCATGAACTCGGCGGGATAATGGGCCTTGAGGTAGGCCACCTGGAAGGACAGCAGGGCGAAGCTGGCGGAGTGGGCCTTGCAGAAGGCGTAGCCGGCGAAGCTCTCGATCTCCGTCCACAGGGCCTCGATCGCCTCGTCCGCCACGCCCCGCTCCTGGGCGCCCTGCGCAAAGCGCTCCCGGTAGGTCTCCATGGCGTGCCAGTCGCGCTTCTTGGACATGCAGCGGCGCAGGTCGTCGGCCTCGCCCAGGGACATGCCGGCGATCACGCCCACGGTCTTGATGACGTCCTCCTGGTAGACCATCACCCCGCAGGTGGTGTCCAGCACCGCTTCCAGGGCGGGATGGGCGTAGGCCACCGGCTCCTCGCCGCGGTGGCGGCGGATGAAGCGCTCCATGACCCCGGACTGGGAGACCCCGGGACGGATGATGGAGGAGGCCGCCACCAGGGTCTCGAAATCGCGGCAGTCGAGGCGCGCCTGCACCTGGCGCATGGAGGGGGACTCGATGTAGAAGCAGCCCATGGTGGCCCCGCGCGCCACCAGCTCGCGGGTGGCGGGATCGGCCGCGGGGTCGAGGGTCTCGAAGTCCACCGTCTCGCCCCGGTTGGCGCGCACCGCGTCCACGGTGTCCAGCAGCGCGGTGAGGGAGCGGTTGCCCAGCAGATCGATCTTGATCAGGCCCATGGCCTCGGCGGGGTACATGGCGTACTGGGTGGTAACCAGCCCCTTGGGGCTGCGCTCCACCGGCACCCAGGCGTCCACCCGGTCCGGGGCCACCACCAGGCCGCAGGGATGGGTGCCCAGGCCCTTGGGGTTGCCGTCCAGGTACGCCCCCACCCGCAGCACCGTGGCCAGAGGCTCGCGCTCGGGGTGCAGGGCGACCCCGGCGGGGTGCTCGGCCAGGGCCCGCGGCAGGTGGCGCAGCGGCACCCGCGGCAGGCGCTTGGACACCGCCGCCAGTTCCTCGCGGGCGAAGCCCAACGCCGCACCGATCTCCTGGAACAGGCCGCGCGCCTCGTAGGTGGTGAAGGCGCCCACCATGGCCACCCGCTCGGCGCCGTAGCGGGCGTAGACGTAGTCCACCATCTCGTCGCGGCGGTCCCAGGGGAAATCCAGGTCGATGTCGGGAGGGTCGCGGCGCTCGGGGTTCAGGAAGCGCTCGAAGAACAGGCCGTGCCGAACCGGCTCCACGTGGGTGATGCGCAGCACGTAGGCGACGATGGAGTTGGCCACCGAGCCCCGCCCCAGGGTGGGGATGCCGCGCGCCTCGGCGGCCTCCACGAGGTCGTGGACCACCAGGAAGTAGGTGGCGTAGCCCATGTCGGTGATTACCGCCAGCTCGCGCTCCAGGCGCCGCTGGGCCTCCAGGGGCACCACCGCGCCGTAGCGCCGCCGCAGGCCGCTGCGGCACAGGCGGCGCAGGCGGCCGGCGGCGTCCTCCCCCGGCGGCAGCGGGAAGGGCGGAAAGCGCAGCTCGTCCAGCACGGGGTCGAGCACCCGCTCGGCGCAGGCGTCGGCGATGCGCAGGGCGTTATTCAGCGCCTCGCGGTCGTTCACGTAGGCGGTGCGCAGGCGCTCGGCGTCGCGCAGCCACGCCCCCTCCGGGGCGTGCCGCTCCGGGTCCAGACGGGCCAGCGTGGTGCCGGCGCCCATGGCCGCCGCCACCCGGTGGGCCTCATGGGCCTCGGGGTCGACGAATGCGGCATCCAGGGCCGCCGCCTGGGGCAGGCGGCGGTGGCGGGCGTGGCGGACCAGGCGCTCGCGGGCCGCGCGCTCGGCCCGACTGCGGCACAGGTCCGCCGGCACCCGGCGCACGAACAGGGCGCGGGCGGCGCGCAGGGCGGCGCAGTCCAGACGGTCCACCCACGCCCGCGTCCCGGCGAGGAAGAACAGGCGCCCCGCCGCCTCGCGGGCGACGGCCAGCCAGTCCCCACCCAGCCGGCGGGCGCTCACCAGCCGGCACAGGGCCCGGTAACCGTCCAGGTCCCGCGCCAGCACCACGCAGCCGGGGTCGGCCGCGCCGTCCACCAGCCGCGCGCCGAGGATGGGCTTGACCCCCGCCGCCAGCGCCGCGCGGTAGAAGTCCACCGCGCCGTACAGGCCCTCCACGTCGGTGAGGGCGACGGCGTCGATGCCGCGCGCGGCGGCCGCCTCCGCCAGGGCCTCGGGGCTGTCGATGCCGTAGTGGAAGGAGTAGTGGGAATGGACGCAGAGGTGGGTAGCGCGCATTTCGTGGCTCCGGCTTCAGGAGGAGAAGAGGCTTTGAACCGCCAAGGACGCCAAGCGCGCCAAGAAAAACGAAAAGAAGCCCCTGAATAACGGCCAGGCGCGTCGCCTGTATCTGAATCCCTCGGGCGCCCTCCTGAATTCCGCCCGGGGAGATCCTGTCGTTGGTGTTTCCCTTTCTTCCTTGGCGTGCTTGGCGCCCGTGGCGGTTCACCGGAGTTTTCTCGTCGTTCCCCGGATCAGGCACCGCCGTCCAGCCGCCGGCCCCACTGCACGGCGTACGCGCCGAAGCGGTCGCGCACGGCGTCAATGCCGCGCAGCAGGCGATCCATGCGGTCGTCGGCGGGGAACAGCTCGCCCTGGCCGCCGCCGGTGCGCTCCACCACCGCCACCGTCACCCGCCGCGCCGCCACGCGCCGCTCCCAGGCGGCCTGCAGCAGGGCGCTCGCGGCCTCGAACAGCTCGAAGTCGCGGTCGGTGGGCTCCAGCCGGGCGCTGCGGGCGCGCTCCACGCCGTCGCGGTGCACCAGGCCCACCTGCACCTGCGCGGCCCGCTCGGCGCGATCGCGCAGGCGGCGCCCCAGGCGCTCGCTCGCGCCCAGCAGCGCCGGTCCCGCGGCGGCCACCGACTGCTCCTGCGGCGACAGCGGCAGGCTCAGCCGCCATTCCTCCGCGTCGCCCCCCGCCCCCGGCTCCGCCACCGGCCGGGGGTCCAGCCCCCGGCTCCACTGGCCCCACAGGCGGCCACCGGGGCCGAAGGCCGCCTCCAGGCGCGGCAAGGGCACCGCCGCCACGTCGCCGAGCCGGCGCAGCCCCAGCCGCTCCAGCCGCTCCCGCTGAACCGGGCCCAGGCCGGGCAGCACGGACACCGGGAAGCCGCTGACGAAGCGGGGCTCGCCGCCGGGCAGGATGCGCGTCACCCGCTCGGTGCCCAGGGCCGCGGCCATGCGCGCCACCGCCTTGCCCGAGGACAGGGCGGCCTGCACGGGCAGCCGCAGGTCCTCGGCCACCGCGCCGGCCGCGTCGCTGAGCAGGTCCACGGGCGGCCTGCGGAAGTAGCGGCGGGTGCCGGAGAGGTCCAGGTACCAGGCGCCGCCCCCTGCGTTCTCCACCTGGGGGGTGTAGCGGTAGAGCGCGCTGCCCACCTCGCGGCGGGCGCGCGCCACGGCCTCGGGGTCCAGCGGGGTCACCGCGGCATGGCGCCGCGCCCGCCCCGCGGGGGTGCCGGGGCCCACCCCCGCCTCCCGGGCCTCCGCCGAGGCCGCCACCACCGTGGCGCCGCGCGCCACGGCCACCGGCCGGCCGCGCAGGGCGGGGTCGGCGCGGCGCGCCAGGGCCACGGGCAGGTCGGGAAGCACCAGGGAGGCGATGTCGCGGGCGGCGCTCACGGCTTCCTCCTCAACGCTTGCGGTAGGAGCGCATCTGGCCGATGACCACGCCCCGCACGCGCACCCGCTCGGCGGCGTACTCCAGGGGCGCGTAGGCGGCGTTGGCGGGCTCCAGCACCACGGTGGCGCCGCGGTGGTGGATGCGCTTGAGGGTGGCCTCCTCGCCGTCCACCAGGGCCACCACCACCTCGCCGTCCTCGGCGGTGTCGCGGCGCTCCACGATCACCCAGTCGCCGTCGAGGATGCCGTCCTCGGCCATGGAGTCGCCCCGCACTTCGAGGGCGTAGGTCTCGCCGCTGCCGAGGAAGGCCTCCGGGATCTGGATGGCCTCCGGATCCTCCACGGCGTCGATGGGCCGCCCCGCGGCCACCCGTCCCAGCAGCGGCACGGTGGCCAGCCCGGGGCCCGCCTCGTCCACCAGCTCCAGGCCGCGCGCCCGGCCGGGCCGGGTGCGGATCGCCCCCGCCGCCTCCAGGGCGGCGAGGTGCTTGTGCACCGTGGCCTTGGAGGCCAATCCCGCGTCCCGGGCCAGCTCCTCCAGGGTGGGCGCCACCCCGTCGCGGGCGACGGCGGCGCGGATCAGCTCGAGGATCTCCCGCTGGCGTGGCGTCATGGCCGGCGCTCCCGTTCCGTTCGTTCTCTATATGTTCTCAATATAGGCAAACAGGAGGCGAACGGCAAGGGCGCGGCACGCCCCGGCCCGTACGTCCCCGCGGGCCGGGGAGAATCGCGCGGGCCGCCGATGGACACGCCCCCCGGCCGGTCCTACCCTGAAGGGCTCTACCCCCGGAGGGCGCCATGGAGACCATCCACACCGCCGAGTCGGTGGCCAGGGGCCACCCCGACAAGGTCTGCGACCAAATCTCCGACCGGATCCTCGACCGCCTGCTGGAGCAGGATCCCGGGGCCCGGGTGGCGGTGGAGGCGGCGGTAAAAACCGGGCTGGTGGTGCTGCTCGGGGAGGTGACCGCCGACGCCCGGATCGACCTCTCCGCGTGGGCGCGGGAGATCATCGACGAGATCGGCTACCACCGCGAGGGCCTGGGGTTCAGCGCCGAGGCCGCGGGGGTGGTGGACGCCATCGAGGCCCAGAGCCCGGACATCGCCCGCGGGGTGGACCGGGAGGGCGGCGCGCTCGGCGCCGGGGACCAGGGGATCATGGTGGGCTACGCCTGCGACGACACCGCGGCCCTGATGCCCGCCCCCCAGCATTACGCCCACCGCATCATGGCCCGCCAGGCGGAGGCGCTCCGGGAGAACCGCCTGGCCTGGCTGCGCCCCGACGGCAAGTGCCAGCTCTCGGTGCGCTACCGCGACGGCCGGCCCGTGGGCCTGGACAAGCTCGTGATTTCCTTGCAGCACGCACCGGACGCCGACCCCGCAGCGGAGCGGGAGGCAGTGGTGGAGGAGCTGCTACGCCCCACCCTGCCGGAGGGCTGGCTGCCGCCCGCCGGGGACCTCCTCATCAACCCCACGGGCCGCTTTGTGGTGGGCGGACCCAAGGGGGACGCCGGGGTCACCGGCCGCAAGATCGTCCAGGACACCTACGGGCCGCAGCGCCCCCACGGCGGCGGCGGCTTCTCCGGCAAGGACCCCACCAAGGTGGACCGGGCCGCCGCCTACATGGCCCGTTACACCGCCAAGAACCTGGTGGCCGCCGGGCTGGCGCGCTGCGCCGAGGTACGCCTGGCCTACGCCATCGGCGTGGCCGAGCCCGTCATGGTGGCGGTGGACACTCTCGGCACGGGGGCTGCGGACGACCGGCGTTTGGCGGCGGCCTTACGCGCGGTCTTCGACTTCACCCCGCGCGGCTGCATCGACGCCCTGGACCTGCGCCGACCCATCTACACGGACACCGCGCGCTTCGGGCACTTCGGGCGCGACGAGCCCGCCTTCACCTGGGAGCGCACCGACCGGACGGAGGAGCTGCGGTCGGCCCTGGGATGAGGCCCGGACGGGCCCGCCGTATCCCCAATTTGCCGCGGGATCCCGGCGCGCTACGGTCTACCGGTGACCATCCGGCACGGGAGAGGAGCCATGCGTATCGCGGTGTTCGAGGTGGAATCCTGGGAGATGGCGGCCTTCGCCGACCTGGAAGCCGAGGGCCACCGGCTCAGCTACCACCCGGAGCCCCTGGAGGCGGCCAACGCCGCCGACTTCGCCGACGCCGAGGCCGTCTGCACCTTTATATACTCGGCGGTGGACGCGTGCGTCCTCGATGCCCTGCCCCACCTGTGCCTGGTGGCCACCCGGTCCACCGGCTACGACCACATCGACCTGGAGACATGCCGGGAACGGGGTGTCACGGTCTGCAACGTGCCCAGCTACGGCGAGAACACCGTCGCCGAGCACGTCTTCGGCCTGCTGCTGACCATCAGCCACAACCTCACCGAGGCCGTCGACCGCACCCGCCGCGGCGACTTCTCGCCCCAGGGCCTGCAGGGGTTCGATCTGCGGGGTCGCACCCTGGGTGTCATCGGCACCGGCGCCATCGGCCGGCACGTCCTGGAGATCGCCCGCGGCTTCGGCATGGAGCGCGTAGCCTACGACAAGTATCCCGATCCGGCGGCCGCCGAGCGGCTGGGCTTCCGTTACCGCGACTTCGACAGCCTCCTGGGGCAGGCGGACGTGATCAGCCTGCACGTCCCGGAGACCCCGGAGACCCGCGGCATGATCGGCGAGGCGGCCTTCGCCCGCATGAGGGAGGGGGTGGTGCTCATCAACACGGCCCGGGGCGGGTTGGTGGACGTCCACGCCCTGCTGCGCGCTCTGGCGGAGGGCAAGGTGCGGGCGGCCGGGTTGGATGTCCTGCCCGAGGAGCCGGTGATCCGGGAGGAGTCGGAGGTGCTCCGCTCCCTATTCCAACAGGAGTACGACTACCGCACCCTGCTGGCCGACCACGTCCTGCTGCGGATGCGCAACGTCTTCATCACCCCGCACTCCGCCTTCAATACCCGCGAGGCCCTGCAGCGCATCCTCGACGTGAGTGCGGCCAACCTGCGCGGCTTCGCCCGGGGCCAGCCGCGGAACGTGGTGGCCGGCCCCTCCGCGGGGGGTTGAGCAGCCCGCCCCGGGACAGTGCGGACACCCCCGGACAGTCCCGGGGATCCCCCAATTGGCCGGGGGGCGCGGGGCGTGCTAAGCGGTTGGAATGGAAGCTACTACCGCGTCTCGCTCCGCCGCGCCGGCACTCAGCGCACCCGCCGCGCTGGGCCTGCTCGTCCTCATCCTCGCCGGCCTCACTGCCTACCGCCTCCTGGTCCTGCTCGGCCTGGACCTGGGCCTGTACGGCGATGAGGCCTACTACTACACCTGGTCCTGGGAGCCAGACTGGGGCTACTACTCCAAGCCGCCCATGGTGGCCTGGCTCATCAAGGCCACCACGGCGGTGGTGGGGGACACCGCCCTGGGCGTGAAGGCGGGCTCGCTGCTGCTCTACCCCGCCACGTCCCTGGTGCTGTTCGCCCTCGCCAACCGGCTCTACGGGCCCACGGCGGGCCTGGCCGCCGGGGTGGCCTTCGCCACCCTGCCGGGGGTCTCCTTCGGCTCCATGGTCATCAACACCGACGTCCCCCTGCTGTTCTTCTGGGCCCTGGGCCTGTGGTTCTTCCTGCGCGCCCTGGAGACCGACACCCACCGGTACTGGCTGGGAGCGGGCGCGGCGCTGGGGCTGGGGCTGCTCAGCAAGTACACCATGGCCGCCTTCGCCGGCAGCGCCTTCCTGTACCTGCTGGCCGTGCCCGCCCTGCGCGGCCACCTGGCCCGGCCCGGCCCCTATCTGGCCCTGGGCGCGGGCCTGTTGCTGTTCCTGCCCAACCTGATCTGGAACGCCCGCCACGGCTTCGTCTCCTTCGTCCACACCGGCGAGATCTCCCGGCTGGACGAACCCCTGTTCCACCCCGAGGAGCTGGCCGCCTTCGTCGGCGCCCAGTTCGGGGTCTTCGGGCCCGTGCTCATGGGGGTGCTGGTGGCGCTCATCGCCGGCAAGGGCGGGGGATACCGGCACGAGCCGGACCGCATGCTGCTGGCCTTCGCCGTGCCGCTTCTGGCGGTGACCGCCCTGCAGGCCTTCCTCGCCAAGGCCAACGCCAACTGGGCGGCCCCGGCCTACCTGTCGGCCACCGTCCTGGTAGTGGGCTGGCTGCTCCGGGGCCACCATCGGCGCCTGCTGGCGGCAGGGCTGGCGGTGAACCTCGTCCTGGGCGGGGCCCTGTACCACTACCAGGACGCGGCCCGGGCCTTGGGGGTGGAGGAGGTCCCCGAGGTCCTCGACCCGCGGGCCCGCATCCGCGGCTGGGACCAGCTGGCGGCGGCGGTGGAAGGCGCCCGCCAGCGCCATCCCGAGGCCCGGCTGCTGGCCGACAACCGCTTCGTTCTGGCCGAGCTGCTGTTCCACCTGCGGCCCCACCCGGAGGGCTACGGCTACTGGAACCCCCGAGGCCGGATCAAGGACCACTACGCCCTCACCGCCGACATCCGCGGACGCCGGGGCGAGGACTTCCTGCTGGTGACGGAGGACGAACGGGCGGGGGAACGGCTGGAGCCCTATTTCGAGGAGACCGGGCCCGCGGGCCTGGCCTACGTGCGGCGCAGCGCCGAGGAGCGGGAGGGCTACTACTTCTGGATCCTGCGGGGGTTCCGCGGCTACGAGGCCGGCTCCTAGTGGCCGGCCCCGGGGCCTGCCGCCGCCGTCAGGCAGCCAGCCCCAGCACCAGCTGCACCACGGACCAGATCGCCAGCACGAAGAGCAGGGTCATCACCAGCCCCGCCACGATGTAGGGCGCGGCCCGGCCGCTGCCGAAATCGCGTTCCTGATTGCGCCGGCTCTGGACGCCGAACATGGCGGCCAGGACGCTGCCGATCACCTGGGGGAGGCTGGGTCGCTTCCGGCTTTCCTCCATGGGAATTCCCCTTCGCTGGGCTCGAACGGTGGTATGCCTCTTCCGTTTCTACCCCCCTGCCCCCGGACAGGGCAAGGCCATTCAGCCCGCCCCCTGAGGCGCCTCGGCCCGCGGGGCGATGGACCCGCCGCGCTCGGCGAACAGCCGGGTGGCCCCGGCCACCGCCGCCGGCATGGCCACCAGATTGACCACGGGGATGCTGGTGACCAGGAGGGCCGCCAGCCCGAAGCCGAGGGCGGCGGGGCGCTCCCCCGCCACCACCGCCCGCTGCTCGCGGAAGGCCAGCCCGCGCGCCGCCAGGGGGTAGTCGGCATACTCCAGGGCCAGGAGCCAGGCGTTGAAGACGAGCCAGAGCACGGGCGCAACCACGTTCAGGCCCGGGATGAGGGTAAGCAACAGGAGGGGCACCGCCCAGCGCAGGGAGTAGACCAGCACGGCCACGGTGTTGCCTACGGCCCGCGCCCCCTCGCGCAGGATCTGGGCCCAGCCCCCCTCCGCCGGAGGTGCGCCTCCCGACTCCGCCAGCACCCGCTCGGCGAGCAGGTCGTTGAAGGGAGCGCCGATGAGGTTGGTGAGATGGACGTAGGTGAACACCCACACCAACAGGATCCCGAGGGCGAACAGCGGCCACAGCAGCCACTCCAGCCAGTCCCAGCCGCCCGGCAGGAGGGCCGCCATCCAGGTATCGAAGCCCCACCCGAGCAGCGCGGCCAGGGCGACGAAGACCACCAGGCTGACCAGGACCGGGGCCGCCGCGTAGCGGCGCATGCCGGGGCGCGCGATGGTGCGGAAGCCGCCCCACAGGTAGCCCATTCCCGCGAAGAAATCGCGAATCATGCTGCCTCCCGTTGCTGTACCCAAACCCTTACCCGTTGCCCTCCCCGGCCCCCGCCTCCCCGGCGCGGAGCAGGGCCAGGCGCGTCATTACCGGCCCGGCCAGCTCGAAAACCACCGTGGAGCCGATCACCAGGGGCAGGATGGCGTCCCCCAGCTGGGGGAAGGCGTTGCTAGCCACCAGGGCCATGCCCAGGGCCACCCCGGCCTGCGGCATGATGGCCGGGCCCATCCAGCGCCGGATGCGGGGAGGAGCCCCGGCCAGGCTTCCCCCCAGATAGGCGCCCCCGAGCAGCCCCAGGACCCGCCCGCCGATGTAGGCCAGGCCCGCCAGGCCGATGTGGGCCAGCTCGCCCAGCTCCAGGGAGGCCCCCGCCAGCAGGAAGAACAGGATCATGAAGGGCCATTCGATGTGCTCGATCTCGGCGAACGGCCGGTCGTGGTGGGAGGCCAAGTTGACGATGGTGGCCCCTACCACCAGGGCCGTGAGCAGGAAGGAGACCTCCAGCCACCGGGCCAGCCCGCCGGCCAGCAGCACCACACCAAGCGCCTCCGCCTGGGTGGGGCGCCCGGGACTCAGCCGCCCCGTGAGGTAGGCGGCGGGGATGCCCACCAGCAGGCCCAGCAGCAGGGCGCCCCCCACCTCCCGGAGCCCGCGCCAGGCCACCTCCGCCGCCAGCACCTCGCTTCCCGCCGCGAAGGACTGGGCCACGGCCAGCAGCAGGGAGAAGAGGATCAGTCCCCAGGCGTCGTCGATGGCCACGATCCCCAGCAGGGTGTCGGAGAACCGGCCCCGGGCTTCCAGCTCTTCCACCACGTTACTCACCGCCGCCGGCGCCGAGGCCGGGGCGACCCCCGCCAGCACCAGGGCCAGGGGCAAGGGGGCGCCCACCAGGAGCAGGGCGAACAGGACCAGGAGCGAGGCGCCGAGGACCTCGAACACAGAGATCACCAGTACCGGCCGACCCACCTCCCGCAGGTTGGCCAGGGACAGCTTGCCGCCCAGGAGGAAGCCCACCATGAGCAGGGCCAGGTCGCTGATGAAGGGATACCACGTCTCGGCGGCCTCCGGCAGCAGCGCCAACCCGGCCGGACCGATGGCGACCCCGAAGACCACCAGGAGGGTCACCCGCGGCAGGGGCAGCCACCGCGCGAGGAGATCCCCGCACAGGCCCAGCAGCAGGAGGGCGCCGAGGGTGGTGATTACCAGACCGGGGCTTTCCATGCCGTGCATCCGGACCTCTGCTTCCAAGTGGTTAGCCGTTGCTCTCGCCGCCCCCATCCGGGATCGGGTCAAGGCGAATAGGGCCGCACCCCCGGGTCCGGGTCTGCTGCCTCCCGATCCCCCGGGCGATGGTACACCCGAAACTAGGGGATTACCCGGTGCCGTAAGGACTTCGGGATTGTTATAGTCCCCCGTTCTTTTTCGACGCCCCTCCGCGGGGCCATCCGCGCCACGGCTGACGACCCCCGAGAGCCCCCCGGCCCCGTACCGGAAGGCCCTCGGGACACCGCCAAATGCCCACGTTTCGCGCCTCATCCAAGGAAGCGGGTCCCATGGTCCAAACCCTAGAAGTCGGCATTACCCTGGCCGTGGTCCTCGGCATCTTCGCCCAATGGATCGCCTGGCGCTTCGGCTTTCCGGCCATCGTCCTGCTGGCGGGCTGCGGGCTTCTGCTCGGCCCCGGGCTGGGGGTCCTGAACCCCACCACCGATTTCGGGCCCCTCTACCACACGCTGGTGGGCCTCGCGGTGGCCATCATCCTCTTCGAAGGGGGATTCAGCCTCAAGCGCAAGGAGATCGAGGGCGTCACCCGGGGGGTGATCCGCCTCATCTCCGTGGGGGTGGTGCTCGCCTGGATCCTCGGCTCCCTCGCCGCCCACTACATCGCCGGGCTGGCGTGGCCCCTGGCCATCACCATCGGGGCCATCCTGGTGGTCACCGGCCCCACGGTGGTCGGGCCGCTGCTGCGCCACGCCAAGCTGCAGCCCCGACCCGCCTCCCTGGTGAAATGGGAAGGCATCATCAACGACCCCCTGGGCGCCCTGCTGGCCATTCTCAGCTTCGAGTACGCCCTGGGCCTGGGCAGTGGCAGCGGGGAGGGTACCGTCTGGGAGCTTTCCATCCAGCTCCTGGGGGCGCTGATCTTCGCCTCCGTGCTGGGAGGCGGAGCGGGCCTGGCGCTGGGTCGGCTGTTCCGCACCGGCCTGGTGCCCGAGTTTCTCAAGGCCCCGGGCCTGCTGGCCTTCGTCATGCTGGTCTACGTGCTGGCCAATACCCTGCTGCACGAGGCTGGCCTGCTGGCCGCCACCGCCATGGGGCTGGTCATGGGCAACATGGAGCTGGCCGACGCCCTCGACCTGCGGCGCTTCAAGGAAAACATCGTTGTCTTCCTGGTCACGCTGCTGTTCGTGCTCCTTACCGCCGACATCGACCCCGACACCCTGGCCCGCCTGGATTGGCGCGCCGCGGCCTTCGTCGCCGCCATGCTGTTCGTGGTGCGCCCCCTGGCCGTGCTGCTGTCCACCGTGGGCTCGAGCATCCGCGGCCAGGAGCGCGTGCTCCTGGCCTGGGTGGCGCCGCGCGGCGTGGTGGCGGCGGCCATGGCTGGGATCCTGGGCGAGAGCCTCTCCCAGGCGGGCTACCAGCACGCGGACCTGATCTTTCCCCTGGTGTTCGCCATCATCCTCACCACGGTGCTCCTCCACGGGCTCACCATCCGGCCCCTCGCCAACCGCCTGGGCCTGACCGCGGGCAGTCCCAACGGCCTGCTCCTGGTGGGGGCCAGCCCCTGGTCCATCCAGCTGGCCCAGCGCCTGCACGAGGAGGGGGTACGGGTGATCCTGGCGGACCCCTCCTCCCACCGGCTGAGCGCCGCGGACGCGGTGGGCGTCCCCACCCACGTGGGCGAGGTCCTGTCCGACCTCGGCCGGCAGCAGCTGGACCTAGCGGGGATCGGCAACCTACTGGCGGCCACCGACAATTCCGCCTACAACGCCCTGGTCTGTACCCGCTTCGCCCACGAGCTGGGCCGCAACCACGTCTTCCAGCTGCCCGCGGGCAAGGGCACCGAGGAGGAGACGCCGGAGTTCAGCCACGAGGTGCGCGGCCGGACCGCCTTTAGCGACGACGCCACCTACGACGAGATGACGCGGCGCTACTACCTGGGCTGGCACTTCGACGAGCTCCACGTCACGGGCACCCGCTCCGGCCAGCAGTGCCCGGAGGGAAGCGAAACGCTCCTCATCCTGCGCCGCAACGGCGACCTGACCCTGCACTCGCCCGGCTGGACCGGCGAGCCCCGGCTGGGCGACCGGGTGTTCTGCTACATCCCGGCCCCCGAGGAGGAGGACACCCTGGAGCAGGCCGCGCTGGGCGCCCAGTAGGACAGCGGGCACCCGCGGCCCGGCAACGCCCCCCGCACCGCGGGGGGCGTTCTACCGTTCGGGCTCCTCCCCTTGTTTGGACCCCTGGCTCCGACCCTCCAGGTGGAGGGCCGCCTTGGCCATCAGGTGGGCGCTCACCGGCGCGGTCAGGAACAGGAACAGAATCACCAGCAGCTCGTGGAGGCTCCACCCGGAGGCGGTGCTGAAGTGGACCATGGAGGCGATGAGCATGCCGCCCACCCCGAGGGTGGTGGCCTTGGTGGGGCCGTGGAGACGGGCGTAGAAGTCGGGGAACCGGGCCAGGCCGAGGGAGCCGATGAAGGCGAAGCCCGCCCCGATCAGCAAAAAGGCCGCCACGATGAGCTCGATAACCATTACCCCCTCCTATTCGATGATGTCGCCGCGCAGCAGATACTTGCTGAAGGAGATGGTGGTCACGAAGCCCAGCAGGGCGATCAGCAGGGAGGCCTCGAAGAAGGCCGTCCCGCCGCGCAGGACGCCCAGCAGGATGAGCAGGGAGATGGTGTTGATGAACATGGTGTCCAGCCCCAGGATGCGGTCCGGCAGGGTGGGCCCCCGCAGGATCCGCCACAGGCTCAGGACCATGGCCACCACCATGAGGGCCGCCGCCGTCCAGCCGGCATACACCAGGATCATGGGAAGATCTCCTCGATCAGCGTCTCGTACCGTTGCCGGATGCGTTCGATGAGGGCCGCCTCGTCCTCCAGGTCCAGGCAGTGGATCCACAAGCGGCCCCCAGCGCGGTCCACGTCCACGGTCACGGTACCGGGGGTCAGGGACAGGAGACTGGAGAGGACCGTAACCGGCACCTCCCCGCGCACTCGCAGGGGATAGGCGACGAAGGCGGAGCGCGGCCGCCGGCCGAAGCGCAGGATCAGCGCCGCCACCGACAGGTTGGCCACCACGATGTCCGTCAACAGCCGCCCCAGAAGCCGCGCCACCAGCAGGGGGCGGCGGGGGTAGGCCGTGGGCCGGGACCAGAAGCGGTCCGTGAACAGGGCCACCAGCCAGCCCACCACCAGCCCCGCCGCCACCACCCCGAGGCTCAGGTGGTTGTTCAGCAGGACCCAGAACCCGGCCAGCACCAGCACCAGCCAGGGCCGGGGCAGCAGACGTTCCACCACGCTCACGGCCGGCTCCCCTCCCCAGTAGCGGCCCCCTGCCCCAGCACCGCCCCCACGTAGGCGGCGGGCTGGCGGAGATCCGCCGCCGCCCGCTCCGCCCATTGGGCCGTGGGGCCGGCCGCCAGGGCCAGGATCAGGGTAGTGAAGACCAGGGCCACGGTGGGCCCCAGGGTGCGCGGGCCCGCCGCCCGCACCGGGCCGGGATCCAGCCCCTGCTTCCAGAACAGCGTGGAGCCGGCTCGCGCCAGGGCCACGATCACCAGCAGGCCGCCCACCAGCACTCCGACGAAGACCGCGACCATGTGCGGCTGCTCGACGAAGGCTCGCAGGATCAGCAGCTTGCCGAGGAATCCGCTGAAGGGCGGCAACCCGGCCACGCCGATGGCCCCCACGAAGAACAGCAGGCCCAGGGCGGTGGGCTGGGCCAGCGCCGCCCCGGCCTGCAGGCGGTCCCCCAGGGGCGCGCGCTGCCGAGCGATCACCCCCACCAGCAGAAACAGGCCCGCGCTGAGCAGGGTGGTGTGGAACAGGTAGTACAGGGCGGGCCCCGTGCCCTGCCCCTCCCGTCCGCCGAACCCCAGCAGCAGGGTGCCGATGGAAACCAGCATCAGGTAGCCCGCCATCGTATTGAGGCGGGCGGCGCCCAGGGTCCCGAGGGCCCCCACCAGCAGGGTAGCCAGGCCGGCGTAGAGCAGCAGGGGCTCCAGGCCGGGACCCTCCAGCATTCCGAACAAGAGGCTGTCCAGGCGGAGGATGGCGTAGATGCCCACCTTGGTCATCACCGCGAACAGGGCGGCCACCGGCGCCATGGCCGCCCCGTAGGCGGCGGGCAGCCACATGTACAGGGGGAAGACGGCCGCCTTCAGGGCGAACACGGCGAGCAGCACCATGCCGCCCGCCCGCGCCAGGTCGGCGCTCTCCGGCCCCAGCAGGGGCACGCGACGGGCCACGTCCGCCATGTTCAGGGTGCCCGTGGCGCCGTAGAGCACCGCCAGGCCCACCAGGAACACCAGGGAGGCGGCCAGATTCAGGGTGACGTAGTGGAAGGCCGCCTTGCTCCGCCGGCCCCCGCCGCCGTGGAGCAACAGCCCGTAGGAGGCGATCAGCAGGATCTCGAAGAAGACGAACAGGTTGAAGAAATCGCCGCTGAGGAAGGCTCCGTTGAGCCCCATCAGCTGGAACTGGAACAGGGGGTGGAAGGCCCGGCTGTGGGTGTCCGTCCCCGCCGTGGCGTAGATCAGGCTGCCCAGGCCAATTACCGCGGTCATCCCCAGCAACGAGGCACTCAGCCGGTCGAGGACCAGAACGATGCCCAGCGGCGGGCTCCAGCCCCCCACCTGGTACACCTGGGGCCCCTGGGCGGCGGCCTGCAGCAGCCAGACGCAGATCCCCGTCAGCAGGAGCGTGGCGGCGATGCCGAGGGCACGCTGCCCCCGCATGCCGCGCAGCCCCAGCTGCAGGGCGGCCACCGCCAGGGGAAGGACCACCGGGGCGATGATCAGGTGCTCGCTCATGCGCGCTCCCGCCGACCATCCACGTGGTCGCTCTTCAGGGCGCGCCGGTTGCGCAGGGCCAGGATCAGGACGAAGGCGGTCATGGCGAAACTGATCACGATGGCCGTGAGCACCAGCGCCTGCGGCAGGGGATCGGCGTAGGCCTCCGGCTCCCCGCCCACCAGGGGCGGCGCCACCTCCAGCGGGAGGCCGCCCGAGAAGAACAGCATCAGGTTGGCGGCGTGGGACAGCAGGGTGATCCCCAGGATCACCGAGAAGGTCCGGGCCCGCAGCAGTAGGTAGACCCCGCAGGCCGTCAGCCACCCCACCATCAGCGCCACTACCAGGGCCATTCGCTACCCTCTCCTTCCTGTTGGTCGTGGGCGGGGAAGAAGCGGTCCTCCAGCTTCTGGCCAAGGCGACCCAGCTCCGCCAGGATCAGGGTCACCGCCCCCACCACGGTCAGGTACACGCCGATGTCGAACAGCAGCGTCGTGGACAGGGCGATGTCGCCGAGCAAGGGCGGATGCAGGTGGCCGTGGGCGGCGGCCAGGAACGGCTGCCCCCAGGCCCAGGCCAGCAGCCCGGTGGCGGTGGCCACCCCCAGACCACCGGCCAGCAGGGGCCGGTAGCGGAGGCGCAGGCGATCCCGGGTCCACCGGCTGCCGCTGGCCAGGTACTGCAGGATCAGGGCCACCCCGGTGACCAGGCCCGCCACGAAACCGCCGCCCGGCTCGTGGTGGCCACGCACCAGCAGGAACAGCGACACCACCAGCGCCAGGGGCAGGAGCCCGCGCGAGATGGTCACCAGTACCAGGGGATGGACGTCCGGGTCCCAGCGCATGCCGCGCAGGTCCGGCCCCGGCGGGACCAGGAAACCGCGCAGCATGGTCAGGATGCCCACCGCCGCGATGGCCAGCACCGTAATCTCCCCGAGGGTGTCGAAGCCCCGGAAGTCCACCAGGATGGTGTTGACCACGTTGGCGCCTCCGGCCTCGGGGAGGCTGCGCTCCAGGAATTCCGGGCCGATCCGCCCCGGTTCGGAGGCCAGGGTGCGCCACAGAAGCCCGCCCACGGTGGCCCCCGCCAGCCCGGCCACGGCGGCGTCCCGCAGCCGGCGCGGCGTGGCCGAGTCAACGGGGCTGCGCTGGGGAAGGAAATACAGCGCCAACAGGAGGAGCACGCCGGTCACCAGCTCCACGGTGAGCATAGTCAGGGCCAGATCGGGGGCGGCGAAGCGCACGAAGAGCAGGGCCACCCCGAGGCCCACCACCCCCAGCCAGAGCACCGCCAGGAAGCGTCGCCGCCGCAGGACCACGGTGGCCCCGGCGCCCAGCGACAGGCCCAGGGCGATCAGCACCGCCGAGGGGCCGGGGCCGGGCCCCGCATCCGGAACCAGAAAGGGCCGCGTGGCCGTCGCCCACCCCGCCCCCACCAGCGCCAGCACGGCCAGCAGGAATAGGAGCTGGTAGCGCTGCAGGGAGCCGTTCTCCAGCCACCGGGTCACGCGCCCTCCACCCCGCACCGCCGCGGCCTCGGCGCGCACGAACCAGGCCTGCATGTCAAGCTGCGGGACCAGGCGGTCGTGCCAGCGGTAGACCCGCTGGCGCGCCGCGTAGAGCAGGACCCCGCCCACCAGCGCCGTCAGGCTCATGAAGAAGGGCGGGGTGAAGCCGTGCCAGATGGCCAGGTCGAAATCCGGCAGCCTGCCGGGCACCACCTGCTCGGCGGCCATCGCCAGCCAGGGGGCCACGGTCAGCCCCGGCAGGATGCCCACCAGCAGGCACAGGGCCACCAGCACCTCGATGGGCACCCGCATGTAGCGCGGTGGCTCGTGGGGGGTCTTGGTAAGCCCCACCGGCTCGCCGTTGAAGAACACGTCGTGGATGAAGCGCAGGGAGTAGGCCAGCGCGAACACCCCGGACAGCACCGCCCCTGCCGGCAGGAGCAGGCCCCAGGCGGCATGCAGGCCCGTCTCCAGGGTCTCGGCGAAGAACATCTCCTTGCTCAGGAAGCCGTTCAGAAGCGGCACCCCGGCCATGGCGGCGGCGGCCACCATGGCCAGCAGGGCCGTATACGGCATGTAGCCGAACAGGCCGTTGAGCTTGCGCATGTCCCGGCTGCCGGTCTCGTGCTCGACGATGCCCGCGGCCATGAACAGCGAGGCCTTGAAGATGGCGTGGTTGATGATGTGGAAGACCCCGGCGACCGCCCCCAGGGGCGTGCCCAGCCCGAACAGCATGGTGATCAGGCCCAGGTGGCTGACGGTGGAGTAGGCCAGCAGCCCCTTGAGATCGTGCCGAAACAGGGCGAAGAAGGCGCCGAACAGGAGGGTCAGCAGGCCCGCCCCGGTCACCAGGACGAACCACAGGTCGGTCCCCGCCAGGGCGGGAAACAGCCGGGCCAGCAGGAAGACCCCGGCCTTCACCATGGTGGCCGAGTGGAGGTAGGCGCTTACCGGGGTGGGGGCGGACATGGCCCGGGGCAGCCAGAAGTGGAAGGGGAACTGGGCCGACTTGGTGAACACCCCCAGCAGGATCAACCCCAGGATCCAGGGATAGGCGGGGTCGGCCCGCACCGCCTCCCCCGCCGCCAGCACCGTGGTGAGATCGTAGCCGCCGGCCACCGACCCCAGCAATAGCACCCCCGCCAGCAGGGCCAGTCCGCCGCCTCCGGTCACCACCAGGGCCATGCGCGCCGACTGGCGGGCCGCCGGATCGAGGTTCCAGAAGCCGATGAGGAGGAAGGAGCTTAGGCTGGTGAGCTCCCAGAACAGCACCAGCAGGAGGAGGTTCTCCGACAGCACCACCCCCAGCATGGAGGCCGCGAACAGCAGGAACAGGACGTAGAAGCGGTGGAGCGGGGCGCGCTCGGGCAGGTAGTAGAAGGCATAGAGCACGATCAGCAGACCGATGCCCAGCACCAGGAACACGAACAGCAGGCTCAGCCCGTCCAGGCGCAGCGCCAGGTCGAGCCCGGCGGCGGGCACCCAGGACCAGCGCTCCACCAGGACCCCGCCGTCCTGGACCGCCCCGGCATGGGGCAGGACCGCCGCCACGGTCGCCCCCAGCACGGCCGCGGCCCAGCCGGCGGTGGCCCGCAGGCGGCGGTGCCCGCCGATCAGGGGCAGCAGGGACCCCAGCAGGGGCAGAAGGATCAGGGCGAGCAAGCTCATTCCATCGCGCTCCCACCACCGCAGGGGCCGTCGCGGAACGGCCCCGCCGGGAAATTCCGAGGCCTATACCGTGCCTCGAGGCACGCCCGGGCCACCCCTGGGCGATCCACAGGGCTGCGGCCCCTGTCCCCGGCCTGGCCCCGGGAGGATCCGGCGCGACCGTCAGAGCCTAAAACGCCCCCGCCTGTGGGGGCGGAGGCGCGGACAACAGGCCTCTACCACGCTAGATGAGGCCGTAGGGCGTGTCCACCAGATTGTCCTCGGGGTCCAGGACCCAGTCCACGGAGAAGCCGCCCCCTTCCGGGTAGAGCAGGACGTGGGGACGCTCGGTCATGTCCCCCAGGATCATGCCCACCTCGGCGGGGTCGCAGATGCCGCCGTGGCGGCGCAGGTGGCGGGCCCGCAGGTGGTCGCGGCCCTCCACCTTCACCAGCACCGGCCGCGGCAGGTCCAGGGGCAGGATGTGCTCGCGCACCAGCCACTGGACGGGATACAGCCGCCGCGCAGGGGTGTCCGGCCGGAAGGCGGGCTGGGTGGCATCGATGCGGAAGTGGCCCCCGCCGCCGGGCTCGTGCACCAGCTTGCCCAGCCAGCCCTCGGGGAAGCCCTCGTGCACGATGAGGCTCCGCCCCGCGTAGCGGTCGAAGAAGCCCCGCTGCAGGGCCTGGGGATCGGGCTCGGGGGCGAGGCGATCCCACGCCCGGCGCATCCATACGGTGACCATGCCCCACCTACTCCATCGGCTGTTGGGCGCCCGGCTCGGGAGCCGTTGTCAGGAGTCGGCCGCCGGGCAGGTCCCGGTGGAGCAGGAGGGGGCGCTCTCGCGCTCCTTGGCGCTGGAGTAGCCGTCCTTGTACCACCCGCCGCCCTTGAGCACGAAGGAGCCGGCGTTGTTGAGCTGCTTGCGCAGGGAAGGCTCCTTGCATTCGGGGCATTCGGTGAGGGGATCCTCGCTGATGCGCTGCTTCACCTCCAGCTGGTGGCCGCACGACGCGCAGGCGTACTCGTAGGTCGGCATGGATCACTGTCCTCCGTTGGGCGATGGCGTTGGGTAATCGGTGTCTATATAGGGGCTACGGGGCCCGATTACAAGCCTCGGACCATCCGGGCCCGGCCGAGTTCATCCCGCCCGCAGGCGCAGGTACACCTCCGGAAGCCGCTGCGGCAGCTCGTCCACCCGGTCCAGGACCAGATAGTGGCCCGGGCCGAAGATGGCCGGCAGGTAGTCGGAGCCCGAGGGGTCCAGGGTCAGGCAGAAGGGATGGATGCCCCGATCCACCGCCTCCTTCACCGCCATGCGGGTGTCCTCGTGCAGGTAGCGGGGGTCGCCGCCGTCGTCGTAGTCCGCGGGCCGGCCGTCGGACAGGATCAGCAGCAGCCGGCGCTCGGCGTTCACCCCCGCGAAGCGGCCGCTGGCGTGGCGGATGGCCGCCCCCATGCGGGTGGCCAGGCGGCCGTTTATGCCGGCGATGGTGCCGCGCACCTCCGCGTCCAGCGCCTGCCCAAACTCCTTGATGGGGTAGTAGCTTACGCTGTCCCGGTACTTGGAGGCGAACCCGGCCAGGGCGAAGGGGTCGCCCAGGGTGTCCAGGGCCTCGGCGAACAGCAGCATGCCCGCCCGCAGGCGGTCCACCACCCGGCCCTCCCCCGACTCGCAGGGCGCCATGATGGAGGTGGACAGGTCCGCCAGCAGCAGAACCGCCGTGTCGCGCTCCACCCGGGCTCGGTGCTGGTAGACGTAGGGCTCCGGCGCGTTGCCCGCGCGCTTCTCGGTGACGAAATCCATGGCCGCCTCCACGTCCAGCTCCTCGCCGTCGAGCTGGCGGCGCAGGGGCGCCGGGCGCTGGGGCTTCTGCATCTGCAGGGCGCGCTTGAGGCGGGTCAGGGTGTCGCCGTGGGCGGTCAGCATCTCCGCGGCCGCGGCGGGATCCACCTCCGCCAGGCCCTTTTCCTGAATCCAGGCCCAGTCGGGCTTGTAGTCCCGATCGCGGTAATCCCATTCGGGATAGCCCACCCCCACTTGGTCGGCCCGGCGCTGGCGGCGCTTGCCGGACACCGCCGTGGCGGTGTTGATGCCAGCGCCAATTCGGCCGCCGCTGCCCCCGGTCTCCTCCGGCGGCATGGACCAGTCGGGGTCCTCCTGGGTCTCGCCGCCTTCCTGCTCCTCCTGGTTGGCCGCCTCCTCGCCGCGGCTCTCCTCCAGGTCGTCGGAGGCGGAGGGGTCCTGGTCCTCCTCGCCGCGGCTGCGGGGATACACGGGGCGGGAGGCATTGGGCCCGCGCCCGGGCAGGTAGGCTTCGTCGCGGGCGGCCAAGTCCGGCGTGGGCAGCCCCGTCTCCTCCTCGTAGAGGCGGTTGGCGATGCGGAAGGCGTCGAGCAGGGTGGCCCCGGGCTCCAGCAGCGGCCGCAGGCGCTCGTCCAGCTCCGCCTCGCCGAGGGCGCCGCGCACGCTGGCCCGGGCCAGGCGCCAGTAGGCTGCCGCCGCCCCCTCGGGCTCCCCGTTACGTTCGGCCAGGGCCTTCAGGCGCCGCAGATGCCCCGGGATGATGCGATCGAGGGCCGCGTCCACCCGCAGGTCCTCGCACAGGTCGAACAGCAGCTGGAAGCGGAACAGCTCGTCGCCGTAGGCGGCGTAGAGCGGCCGCCAGGTGACGCGCTGGTCGTCCTCCAGGGGCGGATGGGCCATGCCCGCCTCGGCGAACAGGGCGTCGATGGCGTCCCGTTGGTAGGTGCCCAACTCGAGGTGGCCGGCCACATGGAAGACGGCCAGCAGGGCCTCGTCGCGGCTGGGGAACACCGCGGGCAAGAAGATTGCCTCGCCGTCGGTGTCCGCCAGGGGCCGGCCTTCGCCCGGGATCCACTCGCTCTCGGCGAAGGGATGGGCCCGGCCGAACCAGGCCGCCTGCAGCATCTGCAGCAGCCGGGCGTGCTCCCGCACCCGATAGCCGGGCACGGCCTCCAGCAGCAGGCCCACGCTCTCGGCGCTCTCCAGCCGGAAGTAGGCCTCGCCGCGCTGGCGGGAGGCCTGCAGGATATCCGCGCCCCGGCGCGCCCACTGGTCCAGCCCCTCGGGGCCCACCAGGTCGCGCACCCGCATAGCCCCGGTGACGTAGCTGCCCAGGGCCACCCGGCGCTCCTGGAACAGCTTCTCGGCGGGGGCCAGCAGCTCCTCCATGCCCGCGGCGCCCTTGCCGCCGGCGAGGTCGCGCCAGGGGGTACGGAAGTAGCTGGTGCCCGAGTCCAGGTGGCGATCCAGCCAGCGGATGCCGAGCTCGAACCAGGTGCGCTCGCCCTCCGGGCCCAGCTCGGCGTAGACCTCGCCCACCTGGGGCATGAAGGCCTCCAGGGCCTTGTAGGAGCCGCGCCAGCGCAGGAACTCCGCCGCCTGCTCCACCCAGTCCAGGCAGTCGCAGGCGGCGATGGCCTGCTCCGTGTTGCGGATGAAGGCCTTGCCCGCCTCGCGGTCGTGGAAGAACAGGTCGCGGGCGTGCTCCAGCCAGTGCAGCGCCGCCTCGGCGCCGAACCGCTCCTGGACCGTGGGCAGCACCTGGGTGGAGTCGCGGTGGGCGACGAAGCTCACCCCTTCCAGGTGCTGGCGGATCTCCTCGATCTCGAGGAGGGCTTCGTTCTCGGTCATGGCTTATTCACGGATTATTGAACCGCCAAGTACGCCAAGGCCGCCAAGAAAGGGACTCAAAGAAAAACCCTCCGGAAGCGCGCCCCAAAAGCCGGAGATAGCCAACCTCGCTTCCTTTTTTGGGATCTTCCTTGTTGCCGTTTTCGCCGTCCTTGGCGTTCTCGGCGTCCTTGGCGGTTGGATTCCTGCCCTTCAGGCCGTCGCCTCGGCGCCGAAGTGGGTGCGCATGATCTCCATCAGCGCCTCGGAAAGCTCCGGGTCGTCGGTGATAGGGGCGACCATGGCGGCCCGGCAGGCCTCCAGGGGCGCCATGCCGGCGTGGATGAGCTGGCCGGCGTACACCAGGGCGCGGGTGGAGGTCACCTCGTCGAGGCCGTGGTCCTTGAGGTTGCGGGCCTGGCGGCCGGCGGCCACCAGCTTGTCCAGCAGCTCGCCGTCGAGGCCCTCGGACTCCTTGGCCACGATCTCGCGCTCCACCGCCTCGGAGGGGTAGTCGAAGTTGTAGGCCACGAAGCGCTGCTTGGTGGAAGGCTTCAGGTCCTTGAGGACGGTCTGGTACCCCGGGTTGTAGGAGATCACCAGCATGAAGTCCTCGTGGGCGTCGATGATCTGGCCCTTCTTGTCCAGGGGGAGCTGGCGGCGGTGGTCGGTGAGGGGATGGATCACCACCGTGGTGTCCGTGCGGGCCTCGACGATCTCATCCAGGTAGCAGATGGCCCCTTCCTTCACCGCCTTGGTGAGCGGGCCGTCCTGCCACACCGTCTCCTCGCCCTGCAGCAGGAAGCGGCCCACCAGGTCGGAGCTGGTGAGGTCCTCGTGGCAGGAGACGGTAACCAGAGGACGGCCCAGCTTGTGGGCCACGTGCTCCAGAAAGCGGGTCTTGCCGCACCCGGTGGGGCCCTTGAGCATCACCGGCAGGCGCTCGTCGTAGGCGGCCTGGAAGAATTCGATCTCGCCACCCTGGGCGGCGTAGAAGGGCGCGTCGCCGTCCTCGGGGGCCTGGATCACGTCCCGCTCCACGCCCCGCAATCTATCGATGAACTTCTTTACCATGATCGGGCTCCTCGTCTCGCCCCGCGCCGGACCAACGCCCGCGGATTTCCGAGCTTCAGTATCAGGAAACACGCTAATATACCAGTCCGGACCTCGGGGGGCGAAACGAGTTTCGGGGCTATTCCCCGGCCTCCGCGACCCCGGCATCCCCGCCGGGCGCCGCGGCCAGCGCGCCCACGGTCACCGACCCGAGCTCCTGCTCCAGGGCCCGGTCCATGCGCTCCATGAGGCGATCGGCCACGGGATCGGGGCGCAGGCGGTAGCGCGGCGGGCCGGCCCCGCCGGAGGAGCGGGTCACCGCATCGATCACCTCCTTGACCGTGACGGTATCGGGATCCCGGGCGGGCAGATAGGCCGGGGGGCTCTCCCCGGTGGGCGCGATCAGGCCCGCCCCGTGGAGGTCCTCGAGGACCCCCAGCAGGGGATTTCCGGGGATCCCGAGGCGGGCCTGCAGGGCCTCCAGGGTCCAGGGGGACCGGCCCAGCTCGAATTCCCGGCACACCAGGAGCATGGCCGTGAGGGCCGCCCGCTGCCGGGGCCGGCCGCGCAGCGGCGTTCCCTGCTCGGGCTGGCCCAGGTACTCGGGGTGCTGGAAGAAGAAGGTGATCCGCGCCCCCACCAGTAGGATCAGCCAGCTCAGATAGAGCCAGATCATGAACAGCAGGCCGATGGCGAAGCCGGAGTAGATGGCCGCGTAGCGGGCCGAGCTGGCCACGAAGCTCCCGAAGACCCAGCCGGAGAGCTGCCACAGGAGACCAGCCACCACGCCTCCGGTGAGGGCGTTGAGGGAAGGTACCCGGGTGTTGGGCACCAGGAGGTAGAACAGGGTGAAGGCCCCCACCACCAGGGCCACCGGGAGCAGCTGGGACAGCAGGACCAGCACCGTACCGAAGGGCTCCAGGCCCCAGATGACCCGGAACCAGGGGGACTCCAGGGCCCGGGCGGTCATGCCGATGGTGGTGAAGATCAGGATGGGGCCGCCGAAGATCACGCTCAGGTAACCGCTGACGCTCTGCGGCCAGCTCCGGGCCTCCCGGATGTCCCAGATGTAGTTGAAGCTGGTCTCGATCTTGTAGATCAGGGAGCCCACGGTGAACAGGAGGAAACCCAGCCCCATGGTGCCGAGCACCCCCACCTCGATGTTGTCCACGAATTCGAGGATGCGCTCGGCGAAGCCCCGGCCCTCGGGCCCCAGGGGGGCGAGGAAGCCGAGGAGGAGCGGCTCCAGGCGGTTCTGCATACCCAGGGCCGTGAGCACCGAGAAGCCGAAGGCCAGCATCGGCACCAGGGACAGCAGGGTGGTGTAGACCAGGCTGGTGGTGTGACGGGTCAGAGCGCCCTCGTAGAGGTCCAGGGCGAGGGCCCAGAGGATCTGTCCGGAGCGGACCAGGACGCGGCGCCTCCAGGGGAGGCCGCTCACCTCCTGGCCCCAGAGGGCCCGGTTCAGCCAACGGGTTAACCGCTCCCAGCGACTCGCCATTACCCCTCCCGGTCCGACCTAATTAGCCGCCGCCGGTTCAGGATGGGCCCGCCGGCCCCGCCAGGTCCACCAGCGTGGCCCCGGCCAGGCTTTCCCCGCAGGCCTGCTCACAGGCCCCCAGGTAGCGCTCCACCCGCGGGTCCTCGGGCAGGTAGTAGGGCGGCACCACCTCGTAGCCGCCGGCGGCCCGGACCGCCCCCAGGAACTCCTCCAGGGGGACCCGCTCCGGGCTGCGCCCCGGGACAAGGCCCGGGGGCTCCCCCCGAGTGGGTAACAGGAGCCCCGCCTGCTGGAGGTCCTCCACCACCCGCTCCACCACCTCCACCGGCACCTCCAGCCAGTGGGCCAGCCGATCCGCGGTCCATGGGGCCTGGGCGCCCGCGAGGTAGTCCCGAACGATGGACGCCATCAGGAGCAGGGCCAGACGCTCGGCGAGACGGGCGCTCACCCGCGCCCGCCCTCCGTACCGGCGCAGGGACTCGGGGTGCTGCACGTAAAAGGCCAGGCGCGCCCCCAGCAGGAGGATCAGCCAGCTCTGGTACACCCAGATCATGAACACCACCAGGATGGCCAGGCCCGAGTAGACCGCCGCGTAGCGGGTCGATCCCACTGCCACGGCGCCGAAGATCCAGCCCACCGTTTCCCACAGGATCCCCGCCACCAGGCCGCCCACCAGAGCCGCGCGCACCTGGACCCGGGTATGGGGAATGATGTAGTAGACGAAGGCGAAGGCCAGGATCACCAGGGCATAGGGGAGGAGGGCCAGGGCCGCAGCCACGATGGTACCCAGCGGGCCGAGGGCCAGGACGGCCTGCACGCGCTCGCTGGCGAACAGGGAGGCGGTCAGGGCCAGGGCCCCCACCACCAGCAGGGGGCCCACGGTGATGATGGCCAGGTAGCCGACGATCCGCTGACCCAGCCCGCGCAGGCGCCGCACCGCCCAAAAATCGTTCAGGGCGCCCTCCACCTTCTGCGCCAGGGAGATGGCCGTGTAGAGCAGGAACACTACACCCGCCGCGCCCAGCACCCCCGTGTTCACCCCCTCCACGAAGCCCTGCAGGCGGCGGGCCATGCGGTCCCCCGCCTCCCCCAGGGGATCGAAGGCGCCGGCCAGCAGCGGGAAGAGCTGCTCGTGCAGGCCGAACCCCTTGAGCATGGAAAAGCCCACCGCCAGGAGGGGAATAAGGGCCAGGAGGGTGGTATAGACCAGGCTGGTGGCCTGGTCGGGGATCCGCCCCTCCCAGGCCAGCTCCCGCCCCAGCACGTGCAGCACGCGCAGGATGCGGACGGCGGCCCGGCGTAGCCGGCTCTCTCCGGGATCGGACTCCCAGGCGAACCGGACCAGGGACTGGAAGGGGTGCCCCATTTCCGTCCAACCTTTTCTTACCGCGAGGGCTTCGTCCCCCCCTCATTCCACCCTACAATACCTCCTGCCCACTCCATCCCTTTCCGGGGGCCCCCGACGCAAGGAGCGCGCAGTGCAAACCAAGATCCTCCTCGACGAGTCCGAAATCCCCCGCCATTGGTACAACGTGGTGGCGGACATGCCCAACCCGCCCGCGCCGCCGCTCGGCCCCGACGGCCAGCCGGTGGGTCCCGAGGCCCTGTCGGCCATCTTCCCGCAAGGGATCATCGAGCAGGAGGTTGCCACGGACCGCTGGATCGAGATCCCGGAGCCGGTGCGCGAGGCCTACGCCCTGTGGCGCCCGCCCCCTTGTACCGGGCGCACCGGCTGGAGGCGGCCCTGGGGACGCCGGCCCGCATCTACTACAAGTACGAGGGGGTCA
This sequence comes from Thiohalorhabdus denitrificans, assembly GCF_001399755.1. NCBI lineage: Bacteria > Pseudomonadati > Pseudomonadota > Gammaproteobacteria > Thiohalorhabdales > Thiohalorhabdaceae > Thiohalorhabdus > Thiohalorhabdus denitrificans. Next base: position 84,672 of record NZ_LJCP01000008.1, read on the forward strand.
GCCCCGCCGGGTCGCACAAGCCCAACTCCGCCATCGCCCAGGCCTACTACAACAAGCGGGAGGGCTTCACCCGCCTGGCCACGGAGACCGGGGCCGGTCAGTGGGGCTCCTCCCTGGCCTTCGCCGGGGAGATGTTCGGCCTGGACGTGCGCGTCTACATGGTCAAGGTCAGCTACGAGCAGAAGCCCTTCCGCCGCTCCATGATGCAGACCTGGGGCGCGGAGGTGCTGCCCAGCCCCACCGACCATACCGAGGCCGGGCGCAAGGCCCTGGCCGAGGACCCGAACAACCCCGGCTCCCTGGGGCTGGCCATCTCGGAGGCGGTGGAGGACGCCGCCGGGCGCGAGGACACCAACTACGCCCTGGGGTCGGTGCTCAACCACGTGCTGCTGCACCAGACCGTGATCGGGCTGGAGGCCAAGAAGCAGTTTGATCAGGTTGGCGACTACCCGGACATGGTGTTCGCCCCCTGCGGCGGCGGCTCCAACTTCGGCGGCGCCGCCTTCCCCTTCCTGGCCGACAAGGCGGCCGGCAAGGGGGTCCGCCTGGTGGCCGTGGAGCCCACCTCCTGCCCCACCCTCACCCGCGGCCACTACGCCTACGACTACGGCGATTCCCAGGGCCTCACGCCGCTGTCCCTCATGTACACCCTGGGCCACGACTTCATGCCGCCCTCCATCCACGCCGGGGGCCTGCGCTACCACGGCGACTCGGCCCTGGTCTCCCAGCTCTACCACGAGGGCGTCCTGGAGGCGGTGGCCGTGCCCCAGGTGGAGACCTTCCAGGCCGGGGTCACCTTCGCCCGCGCCGAGGGCATCATCCCCGCCCCGGAGACCAACCACGCCATCCGCGCCTGCATGGACGAGGCCCTCCGCTGCAGGGAGAGCGGCGAGGAGAAGACGCTGTTCTTCAACCTCTCCGGGCACGGCCACTTCGACATGGCCGCCTACGACCGCTACTTCTCCGGGGAACTGGAGAACTACGAGTACCCCGCCGAGGAGATCGATGCCGCCCTGCACCGGCTGCCCAAGGTCGCCGGGACCTGACCGGGGGCTCCGCCCAACCGCGCAAAAAAACCCCGCTCCAGGAGGAGCGGGGTTTTTCTTGCCGCGGCGAAGGCTACGGACGGGTCAGTGGATATCCCGCCAGTATTCCTTCTTCACCAGGAAGGTGACCAGGCCGAGGATCACCAGGAACAGCAGGACCCAGGGACCCATGGAATGGCGCGCCTTCACCGAGGGATCGCCCACGTAGGACATGAAGGACACCAGGTTCTGGACCTTCTGATCCAGCTTCTCCGGCACCTCCGGGTACTCCAGCTCGCCCTCCCCTTCACCATGGTGGGGCTGGGGCATGGCGTCGTAGTACGCCGGGGCCTCCGCGGTCATGTTGTAGAGGACGTTGGGCATGCTGACCTGCGGGAACACGTGGTTGTTCCAGCCGGTGGCCGAGCCCCCGTCCCGATGGAAGCGCAGGAGGTAGGTGTAGATCCAGTCCTCCCCGCGGACCCGGGAGGTCAGGGAAAGGTCCGGCGCCGCGGCGCCGAACCACCGGTTGCCCTGGTCCTCCGTCATGGCCGATTCGAGATGATCGTTGACGCTTGCGAGCCCGTACATCAGCTCGTCCTCGATCACCTCCTTGGACATGCCGAGGTCGTTCTCCAGGTTCTTGAGGCGGAAGAACTCGGCGGAGTGGCACCCCATGCAGTTGTCGATGAAGGTCTCCGCCCCGTCGCGCAGGGCCTCGTTGGAGTAGTCCGCCTCCATGTGCATGAGGTCCGCCCCGCCGCCGGCGGCATGGGCGACGCCCGGAAGGGCGACAAGGCCCGTCACGATAGCTGCGATCCAGTTCTTCATCACTTGGTCACCCTTTCCGGAACCGGTTTCGGCTTTTCCCACTTGGACACGAACGGCAGCGCGATAAAGAACGCGAAGTAGATCACCGTGAAGATCCGCGCGAACATGGTGTAGGTCGCGGTTGCCGGCTGTCCGCCCAGCCACATGAGCACCACGAAGCTGATGCCGAACAGGATGACCATCTGCTTGTAGATGGGCCGGAACCGCCAGGACTTGGCCTTGGAGCGGTCGAGCCAGGGCAGCAGGAACAGGAAGGCGATAGCCAGGACCATCAGCACCACCCCGGTCAGCTTGTCGGGCACCGCGCGCAGGATGGCGTAGAAGGTGCCGAAGTACCACACCGGCTTGATGTGGGCCGGGGTCTGCAGGGGATTGGCTTCCTTGAAGTTGTCGTGCTCCAGGACGTACCCGCCCGCCGTCGGCAGATAGAAGATGATCACCGCCGCCACGAACAGGAAGACCACCGCACCGAAGATGTCCTTGACGGTGTAGTAGGGATGGAAGGGAATGCCGTCCACCGGCTTGCCGCTTTCATCCTTGTTCTTCTTGATGTCCACCCCGTCCGGGTTGTTGGAGCCCACCTCGTGCAGGGCGATCAGGTGCACCGCCACCAGGGCCAGCAGCACGATGGGCAGGGCCACCACGTGCAGGGCGAAGAAGCGATTCAGGGTGGGGTCCGAGATGGAGAAGCCGCCGCGGATCCACTCCGCCAGGTCCGCTCCCACGTAGGGGACGGCGGTGAACAGGTTCACGATCACCTGCGCGCCCCAGTAGGACATCTGGCCCCAGGGCAGCACGTAGCCCATGAAGGCCTCGGCCATGAGCACCAGGAAGATCAGCATGCCCACCAGCCACACCAGCTCCCGCGGCTGTTTGTAGGACCCGTACATGAGGCCGCGGAACATGTGGAGGTAGATGACGATGAAGAAGGCCGAGGCCCCGGTGGAGTGCATGTACCGGATCAGCCAGCCGAACTGCACATCGCGCATGATGTGCTCGACGGAAGCGAAGGCCAGCTCGGCGTCGGGCTTGTAGTGCATGGTGAGCCAAATCCCGGACAGGATCTGCACCACCAGCACCAGCAGGGCCAGCGAGCCGAAATAATACATGAAGTTGAAATTCTTCGGCGCATAGTACTCGGTCAGATGCTCGCGGATGTTCCGCATGAGCGGGTAGCGGGCATCGACCCAATCGATAACTCGGTTCACGTTCGCTCCCCCTTAGCCCACGGGCTCGCCGATGCGAAGCTCGCTATCGGAGAGGAATTCATAATAGGGAACCGCCATGTTCAGCGGCGCGGGACTGCCTTCCATGACCCGTCCGGCCAGGTCGTAGCCGGAGCCGTGGCACGGGCAGAAGAAGCCGCCCTTCCAGGCGCCCGACCAGAAGTTGCCGCCGGATTCGGGATGGTAGGAGGGGATGCAGCCAAGGTGGGTGCAGATGGCGATCATCACCAGCCATTCGGGTTCGCGGGACCGGAACTCGTTGGCGGCGAACTCGGGCTGCTCGGACTGCTGGGAATCCGGGTCCTTGAGCTGGCCCGTGACCTCCGGATCCTCCAGGGTCTCCAGCATCTCGTCGGTCCGACGCACCACCCACACCGGCTTGCCCTGCCACATGACGGTGATGCGCTGGCCCTTGTCGACCTTCGACAGGTCCACCGTGGTGGTGGCCTCGGCCATGACCGCCGCGCTCGGCGACATGCTCCGGATGAATGGGACAGCCGCGTAGCCCACGCCAACGGCCCCAACCACGCCGGCGGTCCAGTTCAGGAACCGTCGGCGGTTGGGGTTCACACTGTCCGTACTCATAGCTCCTCCTAGGACGGGAAAGGCATCAATCGCGGGAACGGGACTTCAAAATGTTCGGCGCGGAGTGTGGAAACGCTATTGGTCTCCGGAATCCGCAGAATTCGGTCCTGACCAGGGCAAAAAAAACGAAAGCCGGCTTCTCGGCCGGCATAGGTTCCTGCATGCAGGGCCGTCCGGTCAAGGCCAGCCCTTTCTGTCCAGGCATAAAAGAATTTAATAATTTTTTTTAATTATAGTTCCGGAATAAGTCTATGCCGGATTCGGAATATCGATGAAGCGGTGCCCCAGGCCGAAGCGCTCCGCCAGGTGCTGGCCCAGGGCCCGCGCCCCGGCCCGCTCGGTGGCGTGGTGGCCGGCGGCCACAAAGTGGATGCCGAGCTCGCGGGCCATGTGGGTGGCGCGCTCGTTGGACTCCCCGGTCAGATAGCAGTCGTAGCCCGCCGCCGCGGCCTCCTCCACCAGGTCCGGGGCACCGCCGCTGCACACCGCCACCCGCTCGATGCGCGCCTGGGGTCCGGCCACGTGCAGGGTCCGGGTTTCCAGCCGCTCCTCCACCCGTTCCAGGAAGGCTCCGGGCTCCAGGGGCCCCGCCAGGCTTCCGCCCAGGCCGATGGTGGTCCCGCCCAGGGCGCCGAAGGGCTCCGTGCCCCGCACCTCCAGGGCCTCCATCAGTCCGGCGTTGTTGCCCACGGTGGGGTGGCGGTCGAGAGGCAGGTGGTAGGCTACCAGGGAGAGGTCGTTCTTCAGGAGGGTGCGGAGGCGGCTCCCCTTCATCCCCACCACGCGGGGATCCTCCCCCTTCCAGAAATACCCGTGGTGGACCAGCACCAGGTCGGTCCCGTCCCCCACCGCCTCGTCCAGCAGCGCCTGGCAGGCGGTGACCCCGGAGACGATCCGCTGGACCCGTCCGCGGCCCTCCACCTGCAGGCCGTTGGGGGTGAAATCCGCCACGGCGTCCACTTCCAGGAAGTCGTCGCAATAGGCCACCAGCTCGTGCAGATCCACCGCCATTTCAGCCTCCCGGGGTGTCTGGGGCACGATTTATTAACCACGGAGTGCGCGGAATACACGGTAGAAACAGGATCGGGCTAGCTGCCCAATTCGAGGAAAGCGCTTGCGGGACGGGCTATCGGCCCCGACCCGGGCCGGAGGTCCTTGCTGTCGCGGCCATTGGCCGCTCCCTCAGGAAACGCGCCAGGATTCGTGAATACCTTCCGAGCAAAGCGGGCAGCCACTTTTCCGGAATCCTCCATGACCTCCTTGGTCCATCCCAAGCTTAGGCTCACTCCGGCTCAGGATTCCTCCTCGGCCGATTCGCTATCCGCTGCCTCCTGCGGGGTGACGTAGCGGGACAGCACGATCCCCAGCTCGTAGAGCAGCCATACCGGGAAGCCCAGGAGGACCTGGGAGATGATGTCGGGCGGGGTTATCAGGGCGGCCAGGATGAAGGCGCCGGCAAAAACGTAGCGGCGCTTGGCCCGCATGCCCTCCACCGTAACCATGCCCAAGCGCACCAGGGCCATGCAGACGATGGGGATCTCGAAGGAGGCGCCGAAGGCCAGGATCAGGGTCAGCGAGAAGCCCAGGTACTCCTTCATGGTGGGCATGGCCATGATCTCTTCGTTGGCGAAGCTCACCAGGAACTGGAACGCCAGGGGAAACACCAGGAAGAAGCTAAAGGCCGCCCCGAACAGGAACAGGAAGATGGACAGGATCAGAACCGGGAAGAACACCCGGCGTTCGTTCTTGTACAGGCCAGGCGCCACGAAGGCCCAGAACTGGTACAGCACCACGGGGATGGCGAGCAGGAAGCCCGTAAGCAGGCTGATCTTGAGGTAGGTGAAGAAGGCCTCGCCGGGGTTGGTGAAGATGAAGGAGGACCGCTCGGGCAGGGCCCGGGTCATAGGCTCGATGAAGAAGCTGAAGATCCGCTCCTTGAACGGATAGGCGGCCAGGAAGCCCACCAGCACCCCCGCCAAGGCCCGGGTCATGCGGGACTTCAGCTCCAGGAGATGACCGACCAGGGTATCCGATTGCTCTCCGGGGTCAGCCACGGTCCTTGTCACCCTTCGGTTGGTCCTTCTCCAGCTCCCGCTCCATGTCCTCGGCGGCTTCCCGCTCTGGATCCGCCTCCGGCTCCGGGACCTCGCCCTCGCCCGCCGGGGCCGCGGAAGCCTCACCCCCGCCCTCATCGGCGGTCGCGGGCTCCTCCTTCTGCCCCTCGGCGCCCGCTTCCTGGCCCCCCGTAGAGCCCTTTTCGGCCTTCCGGGAAGGGTCGGTGGCCTCGCGGGTCTCGCGGTCCACATCCTGCACGGACTTCCGGGTCTGCTCGAAGGATTCCCGCGTCTCGCGCTGGAGCTCGCTAAGGTGCAAATCCCGGTCCAGCTCGGACTTCATGCCGTCCAGATACTGCTTGGCCTGATGGAACCAGCCGCCCACCATCCGGGCCACCTCCGGAAAGCGCTCGGGACCCACCACCAACAGGAGGATGAGCCCGATCACCAGCATCTCGATGAAGCCGATATCAAACATGGCCCGAGGGGAACCTCAATAGGCGTGGACCGGGGCCGGCGGCCCCGAAGCCCGGGGGGTGCATGGGAGGGGCTACTTCTTCTCTTCTTCCTTCTGCTCCACCGTGCTGCCCTCGATGGTCTCGCCCTGGTTGTGCTCCAGGCCCTCCGGCTCCTTCTTCTCGTCCTTGGGACCACCGTCGTCCATGGACTGCCGGAAGCCGCGGATGCCCTTGCCCAGAGCGCTGCCGATCTCGGGCAGCTTGCCGGCGCCGAAGAACACCAGCACGATCACCAGAACGATCAACAGCTCGGGAATGCCGAATCCACCAAACATGGCCCATCCTCATGAAGTTTCGTTTGCGAATGCGGGCGGGCGCCTAGCTTCCGGTCCCGCCCCGGGCCGCCTTCTCCGTGTGCCCCGAGGTGCCGAAGCGGCGGTCCAGCTCGGCCAGCACCTCGTCCGGCCCCAATCCCTGCTCGGCCAGCATGATAAGGCAATGGAACCAGAGATCGGCGGTTTCCGAAACCACGGCGTTCCGGTCCTGCTCCCCGTCCTTGGCGGCCAGCAGGACCTCCGTGGCCTCCTCCCCCACCTTTTCCAGGATCTTGTTGCGCCCCTTGGCGTACAGGGAAGCCACGTAGGAGCTGCCGGCGGAGGCCCCCTTGCGCTCCTCGAGGACCGCCGCAATGCGCCGCAGGGTGTCACCCCCGTCCGGATCGGACTCCTTCGCGCCCCCCGGGGCGGGCTGCGTCTTCACCCAGGCGTCGCCCTCCAGGCGCTGGAAGAAGCAGTTGGCGCGCCCGGTGTGGCAGGCGGGCCCGGTCTGTTGCACGCGCAGGAGGACGGCGTCGTTGTCGCAGTCCAGGCGGACCTCCTCCACGGCCTGCAGGTGGCCCGAGCTCTCGCCCTTCCGCCACAGCTTGGACCGGGAACGGGACCAATAGGTTGCATAGCCGTCGCGAACCGTGGCCGCCAGGGCCTCCCGGTTCATGTAGGCCTGCATGAGGATCTCGCCCGACCGCGCCTCCTGGGCGATGGCCACCACCAGGCCGTTGTCGTCCCACTGCACCGCGTCCAGCCAGGCTTCCTCGCTCATTGGCGCACCTCGATGCCGGCGGCGGCCATGGCCTCCTTGGCCTCGGCCACGGAGTGCTCGCCGAAGTGGAAGATGGAGGCGGCCAGCACGGCGTCGGCGCCGCCGTCGCGCACCCCTTCCACCAGGTGCTCGAGGGTGCCCACGCCGCCGGAGGCGATCACCGGCACCGGGACGGCCTCCGTCACCGCCCGCGTCAGGGCCAGGTCGAAGCCGTCCTTGGTGCCGTCGCGGTCCATGCTGGTGAGCAGGATCTCGCCGGCGCCGCGCTCCACCACCTCCTGGGCCCAGGCCACGGCGTCGATGCCCGTGTCGGTCCGCCCGCCGTGGGTGAACACGTGCCACTCCCCCTCGCCGACCCGCTTGGCGTCGATGGCCACCACGATGCACTGGGAGCCGAAGCGGCGGGCGGCGGCGGTCACCACCTCGGGGTCCTTCACGGCGGCGGTATTGATGGCCACCTTGTCGGCGCCGGCGCGCAGCAGGCGGCGGACGTCGTCGCTGGTGCGCACGCCCCCGCCCACGGTGAGCGGGATGAACACCTCGGCGGCGACCTGCTCCACCACCTCCACGATGGTGTCGCGACCCTCGTGGCTGGCGGTGATGTCGAGGAACACCAGCTCGTCGGCACCGGCCTCGTCGTAGCGCCGGGCGATCTCCACCGGGTCCCCGGCATCGCGGATCTCGGTGAAGCGCACGCCCTTGACCACGCGCCCGGCGTCCACGTCCAGACAGGGGATCACGCGCTTAGCCAGCATGGTCTTCCGCCACCTCATTGGCCTCGACGAAGTCCAGGGTGCCCTCGTAGATGGCCCGCCCGGTGATGGCGCCGGTGATCCCCTCCCCCTCCACACCCTTCAGGGCGCGGATATCCGCCAGGGTGTGGATTCCGCCGGAGGCGATCACGGGGATGCGCAGGGAGCGCGCCAGCGCCGCCGTGGCCTCCACGTTGGGGCCGGTGAGCATGCCGTCGCGGCCGATGTCCGTGTAGACGATGGCCTCCACGCCGTAGTCCTCGAACTTCCGCGCCAGATCGGCCACGTCGTGGCCGGTCATCTTGGACCAGCCCTCCACCGCCACCTTCCCGTCGCGGGCGTCGAGGCCCACCATCACGTGGCCGGGGAACTCGGTGGCCGCCTGACGCACCAGGCCCGGATCGCGCACGGCGGCCGTGCCAAGGATCACGTAGCTGACCCCGGCGTTCAGGTGGGCCTCGATGGTCTCCAGGTCGCGGATGCCGCCGCCGAGCTGCACCGGCACGTCGCCGGCCTCGGCGGTAATGGCGCGGATGGCCGGCTCGTTCTCCGGCCGGCCGGCGAAGGCGCCGTTGAGGTCGACGATGTGCAGGCGCCGAGCCCCGGCCTCCAGCCAGCGCCGGGCGGTGGCCGCGGGGTCCTCGGAGTAGACCGTGGAGTCCTCCATCTCGCCCTGGCGCAGGCGCACGCAGGCGCCGTCCTTGAGGTCGATGGCGGGGATCAGCAGCATTGGCCCGCCTCCTTGGCGCGCGCGGGGTCCCAGGCGATGAAGTTGGCCAGCAGCTGCAAGCCGTGCCCGGAGCTCTTCTCCGGGTGGAACTGCGTGGCGAAGACGTTCTCCCGGGCCACCGCCGAGGTGAACTGGATGCCGTAGATGGTGGCCCCGGCGATGAGGTCCGGACCCGCCGGCTCCACGATGTAGGAATGGACGAAGTAGAACTGGCTGCCGTCGCCGATGCCGGCCCACAGGGGGTGCTCCGCCTCCATGAAGTGGACCCGGTTCCAGCCCATGTGCGGGACCTTCAGCCGGTGGCCGGCGTCGTCCACCATGGCCTCCTCCGGGAACGGCACCACCCGGCCGGGCAGGATGCCCAGGGCAGGGTGCTCGCCGTGCTCCAGGGAGGTCTCCATCAAGGCCTGCATGCCCAGGCAGATGCCGAGGAAGGGCTTGCTGGCGGCGGCCTCCGCCACCGCCTCGCGCAGGCCCTGCTCGTCGAGGGCCGTCAGGCAGTCGCGGATGGCGCCCACGCCGGGGAACACCACCCGGTCGGCGACCGCCACCTCGGCCGGCGTGGTGGCGATGGTTACGTCACCCCCCACGTGCTCCAGGGCCTTGGACACCGAGCGCAGGTTCCCCATGCCGTAGTCGATGACGGCGATGCGGTTGGCCATCACAGGCTACCCTTGGTGGAGGGCACGGCGCCCCCGGCGCGCGGATCCTCGGTCACGGCGAAGCGCAGGGCCCGGCCGAAGGCCTTGAAGGCGGACTCACTGATGTGGTGGGCGTTCTCGCCGCGCAGGTTATCCAGGTGCAGGGTCATCGCGGCGTGGTTCACCAGCCCCTGGAAGAACTCCTTGAGCAGGTCCACGTCGAAGTCGCCGATCCAGCCGCGCGCGAACACCAGGTGGTACTCCAGGCCGGGCCGCCCGGACAGGTCCACCACCGCCCGGGACAGGGATTCGTCCAGGGGGCAGTAGGCGTGGCCGTAGCGATAGATGCCCCGCTTGTCGCCCACCGCCTGGGTGAGCGCCTGCCCCAGGGTGATGCCCACGTCCTCCACCGTGTGGTGGGCGTCGATCTCCAGGTCGCCCTCGGCGCGCACCATCAGGTCCATGGCGCCGTGACGGGCGATCTGGTCGAGCATGTGGTCGAGGAACGGCACGCCGGTGGCGACGTCGCACTGGCCGGTGCCGTCCAGCTCCAGGGTGATGCGGATGTCCGTCTCCGCAGTGGTGCGGGTGACCTCGGCGCGGCGCGCGCTCATTCGTCCTTCTCCCCGTCGCTCTTCTCCGGGCCGCCCGCCCGCACGCGATACTCCGCGGAATGGGCGTGGGCGGTGAGCCCCTCGGCGCGTGCCAGCACGGCGGCCATGGCCCCCAGCTCGCGCGCGGCGTCGGGGCTGCAGCCGATGAGGCTGGTGCGTTTCTGGAAATCGTAGACGCCGAGCGGCGAGCTGAAGCGGGCCGTGCCCTCGGTGGGCAGCACGTGGTTGGGCCCGGCCACGTAGTCGCCCATGGCCTCGGCGGTGTGCCGGCCCAGGAACACCGCCCCGGCGTGGCGCACCTCCTCCAGCAGGGAGTCGGGCTCGGCCACGGACAGCTCCAGGTGCTCGGGGGCGATGCGGTTGGCCACCGCCACCGCCTCCTGGAGGTCCGCCACCCGGATCAGGGCGCCCCGGTCCTCCAGGGAGCGCCGGGCGATCTCGGCGCGGTTCAGGGTCTCCAGCAGGCTGCGCAGGCTGTCGGCCACCTTGTCCAGGTGCTGGGCGTCGGGGGTGATGAGGATGGCCTGGGCGTTCTCGTCGTGCTCCGCCTGGGAGAGCAGGTCCATGGCCACCCAGTCGGGATCGGTATGCCCGTCGGCCACCACCACGATCTCGCTGGGCCCGGCGATCATGTCGATACCCACCCGGCCGAACACCAGGCGCTTGGCGGTGGCCACGTACCGGTTGCCCGGCCCCACGATCTTGTCCACCGCGGGCACGGTCTCGGTACCGTGGGCCAGGGCCGCCACCGCCTGCGCGCCGCCGATGGTGAAGGCCAGGTCCACGCCGGCCACCGCGGCGGCGGCCAGGACTAGGTCGTGCACCTCGCCGCCGGGGGTGGGCACGGTCATCACGATCTCGCCCACCCCCGCCACCTTGGCGGGGATGACGTTCATGAGCACGGTGGAGGGATAGGCGGCGGTGCCGCCGGGGATGTAGACCCCCACCTTGTCCAGGGGGGTCACCTGCTGCCCCAGCCGCGTGCCGGAGTCGTCCACGTAGGACCAGCCGCGATCCTTCTGCCGGGCGTGGAAATCGCGTATGCGCGCCGCCGCTCCCTCCAGGGCCTCGCGCTGCTCGGCGGGGATCCGCTCCAGGGCCGCTTCCATGCGATCCCGGCTGATCTCCAGGGAGGCCATGGTGGAGTGCTCCACCCGATCGAACTGGTGGGTGTAATCCAGCACCGCCGCGTCGCCCTCGTCGCGCACCCGGTCGAGGATGGCGCGGACCGTGGCCTCCACCTCGCGGTCCGCCTCCTCCTCCCAGGCCAGCAGGGCGTCCAGGTCGCGGGAAAAGTTGCTGTCCGTGCTGTCCAGGCGGCGGATGTTCATGGCTCGCTCCGGCTTTTATCCCGTTGTAGGAGGGGCGCCCTCGCCCCGCCCCTTACCCGGCCTGCGCGGTGCATCGCGGCGGCCACGCCGCTACCTCGGGCCCTACGGCCCTGAAATCGTGGCTTCGCGTGCGCCTCAGGAGGCCTTGTCCTCCAGCACCCCGGCCAGGCTGTCGATCAGGTCGGAGACCAGGGGATGCTTGAGCTTGAGGGCGGCCTTGTTCACCACCAGGCGGCTGGAGATGCCGAACAGGGTCTCCACCTCCACCAGGCCGTTCTCCTCGAGGGTTCGGCCGCTGCTCACCAGGTCCACGATGCGGTCCGCCAGCCCCACCAGGGGCGCCAGCTCCATGGAGCCGTAGAGCTTGACGATCTGGGTCTGGACCCCCTGGCGGGCGAAGAAGTCCCGGGTAATGTTCGGGTACTTGGTGGCGATCCGCACCCGGTCCCAGCGGCTCGGGTCGTCCCCCGCGGCCATCCCCTCGGGCTCGGCCACCACCATGCGGCACTTGCCGATGCCCAGGTCCAGGGGCTCGTAGAGGTCGGCCCCCTGCTCCAGGAGCACGTCCCGCCCCGCCACGCCCACATCGGCGGCGCCGAACTCAACGTAGGTGGGCACGTCGGTGGCGCGGACGATGACCAGCTCCACCCCGGGGCGGTTGGTGCCCACCACCAGCTTGCGCGAGGCGTCCGGGTCCTCGCTGGGACGGATGCCCACCCGCTCCAGCAGGGGCAGGGTGTCCTCCAGGATGCGGCCCTTGGACAGGGCGATGGTCAGCTTGGCATCGAGCATGGGGAGGCTCTTTTTAGTGAGAAACATTCTAACCGCCAAGTACGCCAAGCGCGCCAAGAACGGCACAAGCGAAAAACAAAAAAGAAGTTTAAATTCGTTTGAAAATCAGGCTATAGCATTCCTGGAAAGCGGCCTCTCCAAAAAAGATGGATAGCCTTTTTCTGTTTTCTACTTGGCGTTCTTGGCGTCCTTGGCGGTTCAATCCGTGACGTTTTTCACGCAGGCATGCGGCGCACGTCCGCGCCGAGCAGGGCCAGCTTCTCCTCGATGCGCTCGTAGCCGCGGTCGATGTGGTAGATGCGCTCCACCACCGACTCTCCTTCCGCCACCAGCCCGGCCAGCACCAGGCTGGCCGATGCGCGCAGGTCGGTGGCCATCACCGGGGCGCCGGTGAGGGTCTCCACCCCCTGCACGATGGCGGTATTGCCGGAGAGCTCGATGTCCGCGCCCATGCGCTGGAGCTCCTGGACGTGCATGAAGCGGTTCTCGAATACGGTCTCGGTGACCGTGGAGCCGCCCTCCGCCAGGGTGTCCAGGACCATGAGCTGGGCCTGCATGTCCGTGGGGAAGCCCGGGTAGGGCTGGGTGCGCAGGTTCACCGCCCGCGGGCGGCGGTCCATCTGCACCCGCACCCAGTCGCCGCCCTCGGTGACCTCGGCGCCCATCGCCCGCAGCTTCTCGCTCACCGCCTCCACGTGGTCGGGCTCGGCGTTGCGCAGGGTGACGTCGCCGCGGGTCAGGGCGGCGGCGGCCATGTAGGTGCCGGCCTCGATGCGGTCCGGCAGCACACGGTGCTCCACCCCGTGCAGGCGCTCCACCCCCTCGATGACCAGCTCGTCGGTGCCGATGCCGGAGATCCGGGCGCCCATCTTGTTCAGGCACTCGGCGAGGTCGGAGACCTCCGGCTCACGGGCGGCGTTCTCCAGCACCGTGGTGCCCTCGGCCAGGGTGGCGGCCATCATGAGGTTCTCGGTGCCGGTGACCGTGGTCTGGTCGAAGAAGAAGCGCGTGCCCTTGAGGCGCGAGGCGCGGGCCTTGATGTAGCCCTCCTCCACCTCGATCTCGGCGCCCATGGCCTCCAGCCCCTTTAGGTGGAGGTTCACCGGCCGGGTGCCGATAGCGCAGCCCCCCGGCAGGCTAACCTCCGCCTCGCCGTAGCGGGCCAGCAGGGGCCCAAGCACCAGGATGGACGCCCGCATGGTCTTCACCAGCTCGTAGGGCGCCCGCAGGGACGTCAGGTCCGTGGCGTCCACCTCCACGCTCATGCGCTCGCCGATGATCACCCGCGCGCCGAGCTGGCCCAGCAGCTCGATGGTGGTGGTCACGTCGCGGAGGTGGGGCACGTTCGCGAAATACATCGGAGCCTCGGCCAGCAGGGAGGCCGAGAGCAAGGGCAGCGCGGCGTTCTTCGCCCCGCTGACCAAGGTCTCGCCCTCCAGCCGGTTACCCCCCCGTAGGATGATCTTATCCACTAACCTCTCGCCTACCTTAGCTCCGCAAACCCCTTCCCCTGTTGCCCGGGAAAGGGACCCGCATTGGATACCGGATTGCACAAGGAGGCAATTAAACCACACATCCGGGAGGGGCAGCCACCGCCGGGCCGCAAACAGCTCGGCCGCCCGAGAGGGCGGCCGAAAGGCTCCGCAACGGAGCGGCCGGAGACCTACTTCAGCATGGTCTCCAGCTCACCGTTCTGGTACATCTCCAGCATCAGGTCGCTGCCGCCGACGAACTCGCCGTCGATGTAGAGCTGCGGGATGGTGGGCCAGTCGGCGTATTCCTTGATGCCCTCCCGGACGCTGTTGTCCTCCAGCACGTTCACGTCCTGGAAGTCCACACCCAGGTTCTGGAGGATCTGCACCGCACGCCCGGAGAAGCCGCACTGCGGGAAGTCCTTGGTGCCCTTCATGAACAGGACCACCTTGTGGCCGTTGACGTAGCCCTCGATCTTCTCGTTAACCGCTGTATCCATCGCCTGCTCTCCTCCTTCCCGGTTCCCATCTAGCTGGGATTGTTGGCCTCGACCATGGCCCGGTACTGCTCCGGGGTGAACGTCTTCACCTCCAGGGCGTGAAGCTCGCTCTTGAGCTCCTCGCCCAGGGCGCCGTAGACCTTCCGGTGCTGTTTGACCCGGGGCATGCCCTCGAATTCCTCGGCCACCACCAGCACGCCGAAGCGGTCCCCTTCGCCTTGGACGACCACCTGGGCCTCCGGCAGCTCGGCCTGGATCTTGGCCTTAACCGTTTCCGCGTCCATTGAATCGCATTCCTTGAGTCATTTACTCGGATTTTCCAATCCTACCTGATTTCCCCCAGGGCGGGGAACCTTATATTACCGACTTCTTATGCCTTCCGGAAACGCCCCCCCTGGCCGCGTGGATGTTCTCCGGTTGCTGCCATCCCATTCGGATACCTTCACCCGGACCCGAGGGGCTTCCTACCCGGTTTCGAGAATTATTCTCATTTGTATTGACACCCGGGCGAGCCCCGGGTAGAGTTTTGCTTAAATTAAATGGTAAGCGTTCTCATTTAATACCCCACAAAGGAGAACCCGCATGCGCAAGGTACCCGCGATCATGGCCTCGGCCCTGGCCGCCTCGGGCCTCGCCCTGCCCGCCCAGGCCCAGGACAGCGCCGACCAGCAGCGGCTGGAGGAGCTGGAGCGGAAGGTGGACATCCTCTCCGAGGAGATCGAAGGCCAGCGCCGCGAAGGCCTCGTCTCCGAGGAGTACGACTACCAGCCCGCCTACGGAGTCGGACCCGCCGGCGCCAAGATCTACTCCGTGGACCAGGGCCTGTCCATCGGCGGCTACGGCCACGGCTTCTACAAGAACTCCTCCATCGACGGCGCCGACGAGACCGACTTCTACCGCCAGATCTTCTACTTCGGCTACCGCTTCAACGACTGGATCCTACTCAACACCGAGATCGAGATCGAGCACGTCGAAGAGATCTACGTGGAGTTCGCCTACCTGGACTTCCTCCTTCACGAAAAGGCAAACCTGCGCGCCGGCATGATGCTGTCGCCACTGGGCTTGGTGAACGAGATCCACGAGCCGCCGACGTACTTCGGCAACATCCGCCCCGAGGTGGAGAAGCGCATCATCCCCACCACCTCCCGGGAGAACGGCGTGGGCCTGTGGGGCAACCTCACCGACACCCTGGAGTACCGGCTCTACGTGCAGAACAGCTTCAACGCCATTAACGGTAATGGTGAGTCCACCATCGGCGCGGGCGACATCCGGGGCGTGCGCCAGAAGGGCGCCGAGGCTCAGGCCGACGACCTGGCCGTCACCGGGCGTCTGGACTGGAAGCCGATTCCGGGCGTGATCCTGGGCGGCTCCTTCTGGAGCGGCGACATGGGCCACGAGCAAACATTATTCGCAGACGGTCAAGGCCCCGACTCAGACAATCCCAACCCCCTTGGAAGCCCCGACGTGCACATGGACCTCTACGAGGCCCACGCCCAGTACAAGCGCCACGGCTGGTGGCTGCGGGGCATGTTCGCCCAGGCCAAGATCGACGACACCCAGGCGCTCTCCGACTCGCTCGGCAGCGGCGTGAGCGACACCATGACCGGCTGGTATGCTGAGGCGGGCTACGACATCATGCCGCACATCGCCGACCTCCCCGAGCAGTCGCTGTATCCCTGGGTGCGCTACACCGACCTGGACACCAACTCCGACGTGCCCTCGGGCTACCCCGAGGACCCGGCCCAGGACCGCGTCATCACCGAGGCCGGCCTGCACTACATGCCCCACCCCAACGTGGCGGTGAAGGCCGAGGTCAAGATGTTCAACAGCGAAGCACCGGCCGAGGACGCGAACAACCAGACCGAGTACCTGGTGGGTATCGGCTATAACTTCTGAGCCCGGCCGCATAGCGGGCAATGCGAGCACGCCCGGCCCCGCCGGGCGTGTACCTATTGGGAGGATCCAGCCAATGGCGAACCGAACGAGGCTGAGCCGGCTGCCGGCCGCCCTGCCCCTGGTTTTGGCGCTGCTGGTGGGCGGCCTTTCCGCCGGCCGCGCAGAGGTGCTGATGGGCAAGGAGGAGGCGCTGGCCGCCGGCCTGCCGGGGGCGGCGGAGGTGGAGAAGGAGACCCTGTATCTCTCCGAGGAGGAGCGTGCGGAGATCCAGGAGCGCGCCGACGCCAAATTGGAGAGCCGGCTGTTCACGGTCTACAAGGGCCTGGACGGCGACACCGTCACCGGCTACGCCTTCATCGACACGCGCACCATCCGCACCAAGCCCGCCACCTTCATGGTGGTCCTGAGCCCGGAGGGCAAGGTCCGCCAGGCCCGTGTGCTGGCCTGGGAAGAGCCGCCGGAATACAAGCCCGGTGAGCGCTGGCTGGCCCAGTTCGAGGGCCACGGCCTGGAGCCGCACACCCGGCTGGGCGGCGAGATCCAGTCCATGAGCGGCGCCAGCCTTACCTCCCGGACCCTTACCGACGGCGTGCGCCGGGCCCTGGCCGTGCACACGGTCAAGCTGGCGGAGTACCGCTGAATGCGCTTCACCGTCACCGGCGAGCAGCGCAAGAACGACTTCCTGCGCACCGTGATCCTGCTGTTCCTCGGCTACATCCTGCTGCACTGGGTGAGCAACGGCGCCATGTACTTCCTCAACATGACGCTCACCTACGACTCGGTGGTGCACTACTACCTGGGCAACCCCGACGAGTTCAGCAAGCCCCGCAGCTACGAGGGCATGCTGGAGGTGGCCCACTTCCACCTGTTCGCCATGGGAATCCTGCTCATCACCCTGGTCCATCTCATGCTGTTCGCGCCGCTGTCGGACCGGGCCAAGCAGATGGGCATCTGGCTGCCGTTCCTGTTCGCCGTGGGCAACGAGGGCGCCGGCTGGCTGGTGCGCTTCGCCGCCCCGGAGTTCGCCTACCTGAAGATCGTCACCTTCCTGGGCCTGGAGCTGAGCCTGCTGTGGGTCATGGGGGTGACCATGTGGTCCCTGGCCACCAACCGGCGCGGCGGCTACCGGGTGCGCACCACCTCCGGCTGAGACGGCCACGGGCGCCAACCGCGGAGACGCGGAGAGCGCCGAGGGGAAACACCAGGGACAACGGCGCCGGGAGCGGGATTGTGGGAGCGGCTACCAGCCGCGACTTCCCCTAGCTCCCGTTTATCGCGGTCGCGGACCGCTCCCACAGGGGCGCGGAGGACGGCAACGGCGGTGAATGCTGGGGTCAGGCTATTGTAGGAGCGAAGGTTTCCGCCGCGACAATTGCCCAAATAAGCCGAGGTCGCGGCGGGCGCCGCCGCTCCTACAGGAGGCTCCGATCCGGATTCCTGTTTGCCTGCTCCGCAGTCTCCGCGCCTCCTCGGTCCCCCCGGGAGACTAGCTCCGCATCTTGTAGCCCGTGCCCAGCATCCACAACGCCGCCGCCGAGAGCAGCACCAGGAAGCCCACCACGAAGGCGAAGCTGAAGGCCAGGGAGACGTCCGAGTGGCCGATGAAGCCCGCCCGGAAGCCATCGATCATGTAAAAGAAGGGGTTGAGGTGGGAGACGCCGCGCCAGAAGGCGGGCAGGTCGTTGATGGAGTAGAACACCCCGGAAAGGAAGGACAGGGGCACCACGAAGAAGTTGGTGAAGGCGGCGATCTGGTCGAACTTCTCCGCCCAGATGCCGGCGATGACGCCGAACGCGCCCATCACCGAGCTGGCCAGGAACGCGAACAGCAGGATGGCGCCCAGGTGGTCCAGGCTCAGGTCCACGAAGAAGATGGCCACGATGTAAACGCTCACCCCCACCAGCATGCCCCGGATGGCTGCGGCCAGCACGAAGGCCAGGTAGAACTCCAGGCTCGACAGGGGCGGCAGCAGGATGAAGACCACGTTGCCGGTGACCTTGGACTGGATCAGGCTCGACGAGCTGTTGGCGAAGGCGTTCTGGATGATGGACATCATCATCAGGCCGGGCACCAGGAACTCCGTGTACGACACCCCCGGGTAGACGTTGACCCGGTCCTCCAGCACGTAGCTGAAGATGAGCAGGTACAGGAGGGTGGTGACCATGGGGGAGAACACGGTCTGTACCCCCACCTTCCAGAAGCGCATCACCTCCTTGCGCAGCAGGGTCAGGAAGCCGGTGAGGTTGAACTCCATCATGTGACATCCTCGGGGCTGAGCTGCTCGCCGGTGAGGCGGCGGAAAACGTCCTCCAGCGAGGGGCTACCGGTCTGCAGGTCCGTGACGGCGATGCCGGCGTCCTGGAAGCGGTTGAGCAGCTCCACGGGATTGTGCTCTTCCTTGTCGAACCGCAGGCGCACCTGCCTGCCCTCCCGCTCCGCCACGAAGGGCGCCAGGATCTCCGGAACCTCCGCGCCGGCGTCGGCCAGGGTGACGCACAGGGAGCGGGTGGTGTCCCGGGCCAGCAGCGCGTCCTTGGTGTCGAGGGCCTGCACCTCGCCGTGGTGGATGATGGCGATGCGGTCGCAGAGCTCCTCCGCCTCCTCCAGGTAGTGGGTGGTGAGCACTACCGTCATGCCCTCGTCGTTCAGGCGCTGGGCGAACTCCCAGAGGCTGTGGCGCAGCTCCACGTCCACCCCCGCGGTGGGCTCGTCGAGGATGGCGATGGAGGGCCGGTGGGCCAGGGCCTGGGCGATCAGGACCCGCCGCTTCATGCCGCCGGAGAGCTGGCGCATGTTGGCGTCCCGCTTGTCGTCCAGCTCCAGGGCATTCAGCAGCTCGTCCAGCCAGCCGCCCATGTTCCGCACGCCGAAGTAGCCGGCCTGGTTGCGGATCACCTCCTCCACGGTGAAGAAGGGATCGTAGACCACCTCCTGGGGCACCACGCCGATGCTGCGGCGGGCTTGGCGAAAGTCCCGGACGGTGTCGTGGCCGAGCACCTCCACCCGGCCGCCGTCGGGCACCACCAGGCCGGCGATGGTGCTGATAAGGGTGGACTTGCCCGCCCCGTTGGGTCCAAGCAGGCCGAAGAACTCGCCCTTCTGGACCTCCAGGTCGATGCCCTTCAGGGCCTGGAGCCTGCCGAAGCTCTTGCGGATGCCCTGGATGCTGATGGCTGCCTGGCTCATGCAGGCGCTCCCTGAGGTTTCTGTTCGAGAAAAAGCGGATATGCTAACGCAAAAGGGCCGCTGCGGGCACGGGCCCCCAGCCGTGCGGGCCGGGGGCCGGCTTGCGGGCCACCCGGTTTGGCCTTATGGTTGCACCCCCGTCAATCCCGAGCGATCGTCTGCGGGAATCTCCAGGCTAACGGTAACGGAAGGAGTCGGCTCATGGCGCGCACGGTGCACTGTGTCTACCTGGGACGGGAGGCCGAGGGCATGGACCGCCCGCCCCTGCCGGGGGAGCTCGGCCAGCGCATCTACAACAACGTCTCCAAGGAGGCCTGGCAGCAGTGGCTGCAGCACCAGACCATGCTGGTGAACGAGATGCGCCTGAACCTGATGGACCCCAAGGCCCAGCAGTACCTCCAGGCCCAGATGGAGCACTTCTTCTTCGGCGAGGGCGCCGAGATGCCCGAGGGGTACGTGCCGCCGGACGAGAAGTCCTAGCCAGTCGGTCGGCGAAGCCCACTCCCGGCATCGTAAAGCGGCGCCGTGGGAGCCCGCTTCAGCGGGCGATCCCAGACCGGGCCCTTATCCTCTCTACTGCGGTCTGCCCGCTAAAGCGGGCTCCTACGGGAGGAACGGGCATCGGCGGGAGCCGCCCCTGCGGCTAGCCGCTACCCCTTCTCCCCCACCCAGTCCCGGGGCTTCAGGAACCGCTCCTGCAGCTCCGCCTCGGGGCTGCCCGGCTCCGGGCGCCAGTCGTACTGCCAGGCGGCGAGGGGCGGCATGGACATGAGGATGCTCTCCGTGCGGCCCCCGCTCTGCAGACCGAACAGGGTGCCCCGGTCGTAGACCAGGTTGAACTCCACGTAGCGCCCCCGCCGCATGAGCTGGAACTGCCGCTCGCGCTCGCCGTAGGCGGTGTCCCGGCGCCGCTCGGCGATGGGCCGGTAGGCCGGCAGGAAGGCGTCCCCCACCGCCCGGGTGAAGCCGAAGGTCTGCTCCCAGCCGTCGTTCAGGTCGTCGTAGAAGATCCCGCCCACGCCGCGCATCTCGCCGCGGTGCTTGATGGTGAAGTAATCGTCGCACCACGCCTTGAAGCGGGGGTAATAGTCGGGGTCGTAGCCGTCGCAGGCGTCCTTCAGGGTACGGTGGAAGTGCGCGGCGTCCTCCTCGAAGCCGTAATACGGGGTCAGGTCCGCCCCGCCACCGAACCACCAGGCGGTACCGGCATCGAAGAAGCGCACGTTCATGTGCACCGTGGGCACGTAGGGATTGCGGGGATGGAGCACCAGCGAGACCCCGGTGGCCAGGAAGGGCTGACCGGCCAGCTCGGGCCTGCGGGCGCTGGCGGACTCGGGCAGTCGGTCGCCGTGGACGGCGGAGAAGTTGACCCCCCCGCGCTCGATGAGGTTGCCCTCCTCGATGACCCGGGTGCGGCCTCCGCCCCCGCCCTCGCGGTCCCAGGCGTCCTCGCGGAAGGCGGCTCCGCCGTCCAGGGCCTCCAGGTCGGCGCAGATGCGGTCCTGGAGGTCCCGCATGTAGGCCTGCACCATCTCCGCCCGCGTCTGGTCACCTTCGCCCAATCGCCTCTCCTGTTCCTTGGAAGTCCGTAAAAGCCATGCAAGGCCCCGCCTTGGGGTCTAAAATAGGGTTTCGAAATTGGCAGCACCCGGCCCCGGCCAACGTCCGCCGGGGCGGGCGACGCAACCCAAGGAGCCGCATCCCTATGCCGGAGAACGACCGCCCCACCGCCGCGGAGTGGGCCAAGCGCGCCGAGGAGGACCTAGCCGGCGTCACCGACGACCTTCGCTTCCTGGTGGAGGAGATCCTGGAGCCGCTGATCCAGTCCCAGAACGAGCGCCAGTGGGACGATGACGCCCGGGTCATCTACGAGGCCTCCGGGCGCCTCGGCCGGGCCGCCAACATCGCCGCGGAGATCGGCGGCATCTGGGAGTACCTGC
The DNA here is from genome assembly GCF_001399755.1 of Thiohalorhabdus denitrificans. Taxonomy (NCBI): domain Bacteria; kingdom Pseudomonadati; phylum Pseudomonadota; class Gammaproteobacteria; order Thiohalorhabdales; family Thiohalorhabdaceae; genus Thiohalorhabdus; species Thiohalorhabdus denitrificans. The sequence continues at coordinate 105,803 of NZ_LJCP01000008.1, forward strand.
AGGGGGAGGTGCAGCGCGCCGAGGACCAGTCTTCCTCTTCCTCCTCCGGCTCCGGCTCCGGCAACGGCTTCACCCACTGACGCCGAACCGTCGCTTAGGCCCTGCCCCTTGCCAGGAGCGGCCCCCGGTCGCGACGGCCTGTCCTGCCTCTCTGGTCGAGGCTGGTAGCCGCTCCCACAGGGCGGCTCCGAGCCCCCAGGCCCCGGAAAAGCTGTATTAGAAAAAGGTCCCGTCCAGCGGCGAGGAGGCGGAGCCGTAGAGCCGCTTGCTCATGCGCCCCGCCAGGTAGGCGTTGCGGCCGGCCTCCACGCCCTGGCGCATGGCCGTGGCCATGCGCACCGGATCCCCCGCCTCCGCGATGGCGGTGTTGAGGAGTACCCCGTCGCACCCCAGCTCCAGGGCCACCGCCACGTCCGAGGCGGTGCCCACCCCCGCATCCACCAGGATCGGCACGTTGGCCTGCTCCAGGATGATGCGCAGGTTGTAGCGGTTCTGGATCCCCAGGCCGGAGCCGATGGGCGCGGCCAGGGGCATAACCGCGGCGCAGCCCATCTCCTCGAAGCGCTTGCAGGCGATAGGGTCGTCCATGGTGTAGACCATCACCTGGAAGCCCTCCGCGATCAGAGTCTCCGCGGCCTTGGCCGTTTCCCACAGGTCGGGATACAGGGTCTTCTCGTCGCCGAGCACCTCCAGCTTCACCAGGTCCCAGCCGCCCAGCTCGCGGGCCAGCCGGCAGGTGCGCACGGCGTCCTCGGCGGTAAAGCACCCCGCCGTGTTGGGCAGGATGGTGTAACGGGCCGGGTCGAGGTAGTCGAGGAGATTGGCCTCGTCCGCCTGCTGGCCGATGTTGGTGCGGCGCACCGCCACGGTGACGATCTCTGCGCCGCTCGCCTCCACGGCCGCCCGGGTCTGCTCCAGGTCGGCGTACTTGCCGGTTCCCACCAGCAGCCGGGAGTAGAACTCCCGGCCGGCGATGATCAGGGGATCGCTGCTCTGCGTCATGACGCTGTTCGCTCGGGTATTGGGTTCAAAGGCGGATTGGTGGGTAGCGGGCTCAGCGGGCCCCGCCCCCTATCGCGCGGACCACCTCCACGCGGTCCCCTTCCTCCAGGACGTGCCCGGCATGCGTGCTGCGGGGCACCACCTCGTGGTTCACCTCCACGGCCACGCCCTGGGGGTCCAGGCCCAGCTCCTCGACCAGGGCACGCAGGGTGCTGCCCTCGGTAACGGTCCGGGCTTCCCCGTTCACCCAGATCTCCATGCATCCACTCCCTCGGCGGCGGTTTCGCGACGGGGCCGCGCGCCCGGCCCGGTTCCCCGGCATCCGGGAACGTGATCGGGAACGGCGCGCCGCGGCCACCCGAAAGGATATCAGACCCGTCCGGACGCCGGCAGGCCGGCCGGTTGCGTCTGGCGCGCAGCATGGTACATTGTTGTTGTCTTGAAGGGAGGACGCCCCGGCGCCTTCCGGAGGACAGCGCGGGTGTAGTTCAATGGTAGAACCCCAGCTTCCCAAGCTGGTGATGTGGGTTCGATTCCCATCACCCGCTCCAGTTCCGAACCCCGAAGCGGCCATCCGGCCGCTTTTTTTACGCCCGGTAACCCGCCATGCACCCCTTCGCCAAGGACCTGCTGGAATGGTACCGGCAGCACGGCCGGTCCCTGCCGTGGCGGGGTCTTGATGACCCCTATCCCGTCTGGGTCTCGGAGATCATGCTCCAGCAGACCCGGGTGGAGACCGTGCGCCCCTATTTCCGCCGCTTCCTGGAGCGCTTTCCCACCATCCGTGACCTCGCCGATGCCGACGAGGACGAGGTCCTGGCCCTATGGTCGGGATTGGGCTACTACAGCCGCGCCCGCAATCTCCATGCCGCGGCCCGGCGCATTCGCAACGAGCACGACGGAGTCTTTCCCCGGGACTACGCGGATGTGGTGGCCCTGCCGGGGATCGGGCCCTCCACCGCCGGAGCCATCCTGTCTAGCGCCTGCAACCAACCGCTGCCCATCCTGGATGCCAACGTTAAGCGGGTCCTCGCCCGGGTGGCGGTGGAGAGGGAATACCCCGGCCGTTCCCCCGTGGAGCGGCGCCTGTGGGAGGAGGCCCGGCAGCGCACGCCGGCCCGCAACGCGCGGGACTACAACCAGGCGATCATGGACCTGGGGGCCACCCTCTGCACGTCCAAACGGCCCCTCTGCGACAGCTGTCCTGTGCGTAGGCACTGCGGCGCCCATGCGGAGGGGCTGGCCGAAGCCCTCCCAACCCGCGCCCCCCGCAAGGAGAAGCCCGTGCGGGAGGCCTGGCTGGCCCTGGTGGAGTCGGAGGATGGCCTGCTCCTGGAACGGCGCCCCTCCACGGGCTTCTGGGGCGGGCTCTGGTGTCCTCCCCTGGTGGAGAAGGACGGCCACACCTCCGAGGACGCCCGCGCAACTTTGGAGGCACGGCTGGGTGCGCGACTGGAGCCGGAGGAACGGCTGCCGGCCTTCCGTCATACCTTCAGCCACTTCCACCTGGACCTCCATCCCCTTCGCCTCACATGGGGTGGACAGTCGGGCCTGGCGGACGCCGAACGGACCTTCGCCCGCCGAGGGGACCGGGATCGGCTGGGCCTGCCCGCCGCCATCATCCCCTGGGTGGAAAACGTTCCTTGACTTTGGAGCCGGATCGCGTTTGAATTTGGGGCCTTCGCCCGGGTAGCTCAGTCGGTAGAGCAGTGGCCTGAAAAGCCTCGTGTCGGTGGTTCGATTCCGCCCCCGGGCACCATCCGCTGGACCTCGCCTCGGCCCGGATCCTTCCATGGGATCCGGGCCTTTTTGCGTCCTGTCGCCCCGCGTTGACACCCCTTTGAGGGGGGTGGTTTAATCGCGTGGCTTCGGAACAACCCCCGGACCCCTCCAACGCGGGAAAGGTGCAGCAGTCATGGACTTCGATAAGGCACGCCGGAACATGATCGAGTCCCAGGTCCGTACCTGGGAGGTGCTGGATGACCGCATCCTGAACGCGCTGGACCGCGTTCCCCGCCACGAGTTCGTTCCGGAGGAGTCCAGGGAGTGGGCCTACATCGACTACCAGGTGCCGCTCGGGATCGGGGAGCACATGCTCTCCCCGCTGGTGGAGGCCCGCCTGCTCCAGGAGCTGCGCCTGAGCCCCGAGGACAAGGTGCTGGAGGTGGGTACCGGTACCGGCTACGTCACCGCCCTGCTCGCCGAGCTGGCCAAGGAGGTCTGGAGCGTTGAGGTAACCCCGGGCTTCAAGGTGGAGGCCGAGCAGCGGCTGGGCGCCCGTGGCTACGACAACGTCCGCGTGGAGGTGGGGGACGGCTCCCGGGGCTGGGAGCGCCAGGGGCCCTATGACGCCATCCTGGTCACCGGCGCCATGCCCTACCTGCCCGAGGAATTCAAGGAGCAGCTCAACCGGGGAGGTCGGCTGGTGTGCATCCTCGACAACGACCCTCCGGTCCAGGAAGCGTATCGAATCACCCGCCTCGGAGAGGACGCCTTCAGCGAGGAGGCCCTGTTCGAGCTGGAGGGGATCCCCCACCTGCGCGGGGTGGAGAAGAAGAAGGAATTCGTCTTCTAGTTGCTGGTGAAGTAGCGGGCCGCCGCCTGATACTGGCCCAACACCTCCCTGGGGCCCTCCGCCCAGACGGTGATCTCGAAGAGGTTCTGTACGGCCTGCTTGCCCTTCGCTCCCTGGGTGAACACGGGCCCCGAACCGGCCCCGGCGACAATCCCCTTCTCCCGATGGTAGACGCAGGCCCGCACCTGAATGCCGCTCGCCGGATCCTGGTATTGGATGTCTGGATTCCCCTGGGTGCAGGGATCCGGCCCCCCACCACCCGATCGGGTCTCCGTCCCCCGCAGATAACTGGCGAAATCCGCAAGGCTGCTCCACTGGACCCCGGCCCCGGCGGGCGCATCGGGGAAGAAACCGAGCCGGCACACGGAGTCCGCCACGCTGGCCGCGTGCTGGAGGCCGGCGTTGGAGAGGCTGCGGGTGCTCTGGAAGTGAACATTGTCCCGGGCCGAGCGGGTCCCCTCCGTGACCAAGGAGTAGACCCCCGCTATCAACAGGGCTAAAGAGGCCAGCACCACCATCACGGTGACCAGGGCCACCCCGCGCTCGGAGCTCATCGGGGTATGTTGGGCAGGGGTACGGTCCATTCCACTACCTTCCATCGGTATTGCTGCTGTTCGGTGCTCAGTCCCACCCCGCCTCCCGTTTGCAGATCCGCGTCCGCGTATTCCACCGGGCTTTCGGTGCGCACCTCGTTGCGGTATTCGCTGCCCACCTGCACCACCATCCCTACCTTCAGCGCGTCCGGCAGGAGATCGTCCACGCCGGAGGGTTCGTCGTTCGGATCCTCGCTGGAGAAGTCGATTTCCCCGTTGCTCAGCTGGAACCCGTACCTAACGCGGAAGTCCGCCACGCACTCCACCGCCGGCCCGGACCCTCCGTTGGTATCGTCGTAAATCAGGTCCGGAGTCCCGTCCGCGCACGACCCGCAGTCCCCCGTTGTCTTCGAACAGGAGTCACTCAGTCGGTATTCCCGCTCGTAGTAGTTAGGGTTTGTCCGGCTCACGTAGAAGAGCTTGGGGCTCTTCAGGCTGACGTCGAGCTCGTGGAGCTCGTTGTTGGTGGTGTCGGTTAAGGTATCCGCCACGTATTCCCGGGCCGGGGTCAGCACCACGCCCGATGAATTGTCCGGTAAGCCGTGGGCACTCGGCCCCGACTGCAAAACCGCCACCTGCCCGGCCGGGTTGTCGTTATCGTCGTCACGCCCGGAAACCCCGGTGGAGCGAATGGTTACCGCGGATGCGGTACCGGCTACTGCGTTTTCCATGTCCCCATCCGGGATGCCCATCCCGGCGGAGGCAAGGTCCCGATGGACATGGTTCAGCCCGGTGCGGACGTCGAGGCTCTGGGCGCTCAGGGAGGCCTGGTTTGCGCTCTCGGTCAGGAAGTTGGTAAAGGTCAGGAACACCGCCCCGAGCAGCAGGCCCACCACGGCCATGGCCACCAGCAGCTCGACGAGGGAGAATCCCCGCCCGGAGGAATCCAGGGAACAAGCCGGGCCACGGGTCACAGGAGATCTCCGTTGCGCTGGAGGATACGGGAGGCGGTCTCCGTCCCCCCGCCTGGGGAGGTCCACTGGACCCTGACCCGCATGACGCGGCTGGCCACGTTGCCGGCGGTGTCCGTGACGCCCACCACCGCCGTTTCCACCTCGTAGGTAATGGGCATATCGGGGGGGGAGAACTGGTCCCATTGGGAATAGCTCACGGTTCCAAGCCCATTCAGGGCGTCATCGTAGCGATCATAGGTCTCCTGCGAGTCCCAGACCGCCCCGGAGGAATAGGTCAGGGTATCCTCGGCCCTGGTGAGCACCCGCATGGCCTCGTCCCGCTGGATGGACAGGCCGGTGGCCTCCACCCAGGTGTACATGGCCGGGAACAGCATGGCCGCCCCGATGGCGAAGACGCTCATGGCGATCAGGGCCTCGATCAGGGTGAAACCCGCTTCCCTAGTCGCAGTCTCCGGTACCATCCGGCACCCCCTCCCGTATACGGCCCGAATTGGACACCACCACGCAGCGCTCCTGGCCGCCCGCCTGCAGGAAGATGGAGCCGGCACTGCCGGAGACCCGGCCTGCCTTGTCGAAGAAGAGGCCGTTGTCCAGGACGTTTGTCGCAGTATCCGTCTGGTCGATGCTCACGTACCGGCTGAACTCCTGATGCCATTCCACGGACCTCGAGGCCGTTGCCGACGTGGCCGTGGTGCCCTGGCAGATCTCCCCGTCGTCATCACAGAGCCTCATTAGCCGTACCCGGTTATTTACCGAGTCCAGCTCCACCCCGTACAGCCGGCTGGTGCAGCTTCCCTGTACCGCGCTGGCACCACAGTTCCCGTTCTCCGCGACACCCGGCGGGCAGCCGCAGGTCAGGCCGCTCTGGATGCTCCGTGCGCGGGCCGCGGACAGGGCCGACTTCAGGTACATGGTGCCCTCGGTCAGGCCCTCCCGCTGCTGCCAAGCCGTGTAGCTCGGCCAGGCGATGGCCGCCAGGATGGCGATGATGGCCATCGCCACCAGGAGTTCAATGAGGGTGAAACCACGCTGTTCCACCACCTACTGCTCCTGCCGATAGAGGATGCCCTTCTCCATCTGCTCCACCTGCTGCTTGAGCTGCTTAATCTCCCCGGTGCTGGGCTGCGTCATGGTATTCAGCTCGCCCTCGCTGCCCCCGGCGGAACCGGCGTAGCTCTCCCCTACCGGGGGCACCCCCTGGCCCAGGGACACGCCGGTCTCGATGGTCACCTGGTCGCTATCGGAGACCTCGGAGGTGCCCCCGGCGCTGAGGAAGGTGGGCCGGGGCGGAGCGGTCCCGGTGCGGTAGTCCACAGCGTAGGACATGGTGGTGCCGCCGGGGGTGCAGATGTCGCTGGCCGGCGTGAATCCGGCCACGTTCACCAGCCCCGATAGCACGGCGGGCTGGCTGAACACCCGCTCGCCGCCCGTGAATTCCCAGTACCAACCGCCCCTCTCCTTCACCTTGGCGCGCATCTCGGCAGGCTTGTTGGTGCCGCAGTCCGTTCCCCAGGGGCAATCGCTGTACTCCACCGCCTTGGCCTCCTGGACCACCAAGTCCGAACCGTCGGGGCATTCGGTGGAGTCGCCACCGCTCGCGGTCTGGAAGAAGCTGCTACCGCAGCGGCATTCGTAGGAGACCGGCTCCGCCCGGACTTCCACGCCTTCCATCCTGGGTATGGAGTCCGGGCTAACGGTCATCATCTTGGGAAGGTCGTCCTGCACCGTGACGGTACCGTCGCAGTTCTCCCCGCCGTAGACGTCCCCCTCCTCGCTTCCGGAGCCGTCGCCCCAGCACCCGTCCACGAAGCCGAAGAAGTACTGGGACAGATCGTCGGTCTGGTCATCCTCGGAGAAGAACCGCCCCGTGGCGCCGTAGATCCAGAGGTCGCCTTCGGGGTCCAGGGCGCCGCCCGGCGCGGCGAAGAAGGGCCGGCCCGTGGAGGAGCCCACCTCGGCGGCCAGGGTGAGATCCCAGTCCTCCACGGCATCCGCCAGATGGAGCCGGTAGAGGCGGCCCTTCTCCTCTCCGGGGGCGCCGTAGGTACCGAAATACACCGCGTCGGTCAGGTTGTCCTGATCGGGGTCGAAGGGCAGGGGCTCCCCCACCGACGCCGGGCCAGCGGCCGGTTGGTCGTCCCGGAAGTTCGCCGAATCGGTAAGGTCCATGGTCCGGGCCAGCTCTCCCGTCCGGAGGTTGAAGGTATAGAGCTGCGGAGGATCCACGAAGGTTTCCGCCTCCGGATCCAGGGGCCCGCTGCCCAGGACCAGGTACCAGTCGCCCTGGTTGTTGGTATTACCTCGGCGTACCACCGCCGGGGTGGTCAGGGCCAGGGATTGGTCATCGAGATTGCGCTCCCACAGGAGCTCGGGATTCTCCGGCTCGGTGACGTCCAATACGAAGACGGACGAGCTGAGGGTATCGGCCTCCCCGTTCCCGTCCACGTCGTCGCAGGATATTGCCTGCCCGCCGAAGCCCATGGTGCCCACCAGCAGGGTCCGCCAATCGTCCTTGCTGGCCATGGCATCGCTGGCCTCGCCGGCAACGGCCGCGTCCACCAGCTGCACCCGGTAGTCCACCGTGGGGATGTTGCACTCGGGCCCCATCTCCCCGTACCAGCGCAGGTAGGGCAGGGCGTTCTGCGGGATGAAGGACCAGGCCTCCTTGCCCGCGTTGCCGTTGTCCGGCTCCTCCAGGGTGGCGGTGGCGTTATCGTCGTCGGGAGCGCTCTCCACCGAACCGGCGTAGAAGGCGTGGAGCATGCCGTCGTTGGCGCCGACGAAGACCATGGGGGCCCGGTTCTGAATATCCGGGGCCTCGCCATCGGAGGTGTAGAAGTCGGTGTAACCGATGGCGCCTTCGTCGGCGTAGCTGGATACGGGGCCCGGCCGCAGCACGCGAGGGGTGGAGGTGATGATGGCCCCCAGCTTCCACACTTCCTCCCCGGCGTCTTCGCCGTAGTCCGTCGCCGTAAGGTCCTCGGCCTGCCGTACCCGGTAGTCCTCGGTGTTGCCGTCGGGATTGTCCATTCCCCTGATGAACTTGATCAGCTCGGTGGGGACGAGGTCGGAGCTGTCCGCCTGCCAGTAGGGGGCCAGGATATCCGCCACCTCCGTTTCCACGTCGAGATCCCGCAGGCGGTCGTCGGAAGGATCGCCCGGATCGCCGTGGTTGAAGTAGATCTCCCGGGAGCTGGTTTCCACCCCGTCGTTGACAGTGCCGGGGGTCCGCTGCTCCAGGCGGACACCCGCCTCCCACACCGGTGGCACTCCGGTGTTCAGGGTCTTCTTCACCCGGGAGCTCTCCGAGGGATCCGCGCAGGTGTCGGGAATATTGTCCTTGGCCTCGGCGCCGTCGATCTCCCCGTCGTCGGGGTAGTGGATGACCTCCACTTCCCGACCTTCCGTGTCGTACTCGAAGCTCAGGATGTGGTCGTCATCGAGAACCAGTTCGTCGTCCTGGCTGTTGTCGTCCCGGATGTTGCCCGCGGGGTCCGTCCACAGGGTGCGCAGGTGCCCCTGCCACGACAGGTTGTAGGTATCGCCCTCGGGGTCAATGACCGTCTTCTGAGGCTGGTAGTAGGCCTGCAGCAGGACGCCGCCGCTGCGGGTCTGGGTGGAGATTGTGGCCACGGTGGAGCCGGTGGAGACCCGCTCCAGGATGGCATTGATGGCCTTGCGCAGCTGGTTCTCCAGGTTGGTGCCCTTGCCCGCCTGGAAATAGGCGTCGGGGCTGTCGTCGAGGTTCTCGTCCCACTCCTCGCAGTTGACCCCCTCCTTGTTGTTGGTGTCGGGGTCCAGGTCACAGGCCCCGTCCTCTTCCACATAAGTAGGCAGCCCGTCCTTCTCGCCGTTCTCGTCCCTAAGGTCCTCGAAGGCGCCGTTGACGGCGCTGTTCTGCATGATCCGCTTGGCCTCGTCATTGTCCCCGAAGGCGTAGACGGGGTAGGTCATGATGTTCTGGGTCCCGTCGATATCCGGCCGGAAATCGTTTGCCCACATGTAGTACGCCACGTTGTCCAGGCCGTAATCCCCATTGAGGGAGTTATCCGGGTCTACGAGGTCGTAATCCAGGTCACCCGCCCGATAGGTGGTCAGGTCGTCGGGGAGCTTGTCGTCGGCATCAGGCATGCCGTCCGAGATCAGCAGCACGTAGCTGTTGGCGCATTGGGGGTATTCGCCGTCGTAGTTGAAGGGGTCCTTGTTGTCCGTGGTGGGGATGTCGCCGTTGTTGTATTCCGGGCCGTCGCCGGATATATCCCCCGGCATGCCGCTGGCCTCGGTCTCTCGAGCGTAATACCCCGTCGCGGTCCACAGGGCCTCCGCCAGGGGGGCATCACCACCCGCGGACCAGTTCTGCACGGTGCTTTCCACATCGGTCATGTTGTCCTTGCCGATGGGGGTGTCGATATACGCACCGTCCTCCGCGTTGGTGCTGGCCACTCCCCAGCGGGCGTCGTCGGCAACCTCCTGCAGCACTCCGGTACGCGGGTCGGAATCGGGCGGCTCGAAGACCTCACCGTGCTCCGTTTCGTACTTATTGGTGTCCTTCTGCCGTGAGGCCCCCTTGCCGCCCACCAGAACCACCCGCGCCATGTCCATGCGCGGCATAAGCAGGAAGTTCAGGAAGTTTCCGGAATACCAGGTGGTGGCTCCGGTGTTGTCATCATTGTCCGGGCCGAGGTAATCCCGCCAGTAGGGCTGTTCGGGGTCGCAGTGACCCCCGCTGGTGCAGTCCTGGACGACCTCCCAACCCCCGTTACTACCAATTTTGTACCAATAGTTGTTGTGGGCGTAGCCGGGGTACTTCTGGTTGGAGTCGTAGGAGTTCTGCAGCGCACCGTCTTTGTAGCAGCCCCAGAAGTCGTAATCGTCCAGGCCGTTGTCGGGGTCCGTCGGGCAGGCGCCGTAATCGGCGTAGGCGGCCCGGTTCATGCTCTCGGAGGTATCCAGGAGCACCAGGATGTTGGGCTTCAGGTCCGAGGCGATGGCGGGGTTGTCGTAGCAGTAGTTGTCCTTGACGGCAGCCCAGGCCGGACTGGAGGTCAGGACCAGCAGGGCGACGACGGCAAATGCGCGGACGGCGACGTTCATCGGCGCTCTCCCAGCTCGTAACCGAAGGGAAGGATGACGATCTTGGCAGCCCGGCGTTGGACCCCGCTGACACGCACGCGGTAGACGTCCTCCAGGTAGCGGGGCCGGTAGGGGCTGGGCTTCGCTTCGGGGCGGGTGGAGAAGAAGACCTTGGTCTGGTCATCCACCAGGAAGTGGGTGCCGCCCACCACCACGTGCTCATCGCCGCGCTCCTGGACCCGGCCGGTTACCGTCATAGCCGCGGCCCAGGTCGGCCCCAGGAGCAAGAGAGCCAGGAAGGAAAACAGGATGGTCGGACGCAAGAAGCTCCCCCTTCGGTCCGCATCGGAATATCCGGCTACAGCATACCTGTAGTGCCGGACAGGATCGACCGCAGGAGGAGCCCTGGCAGAGAAGTGACGTGCCCTGTCGCTAGAGCCGCTTTTTGTCCAACAAAAAACGCTCTACAGAGATTCGGCCTGCCCCTTTTTGCGGAGCTCGACGGGGACCTGAAAGTGCACCCCTTCCTCGGGGCCTTCCAGGCTAACCGGCCCCTCCCCACCCAGCTCCCGGAGGCGGTCCACCACGCCCTGCACGAGCATTTCCGGGGCGGACGCACCTGCGGTCACGCCGACCCGGTTGCAATCTTCGAGCCAATCGGGGTCCACCTCTTCGGCGTTCTGGACCAGGTGTCCGGGGACGCCGAGCCGGGAGGCCACCTCAACCAAGCGGTTGGAGTTGGAGCTGTTCGGGGCGCCCACCACCAGGATCAGGTCGGTATGCTCGGCCAGCTTCTTAACGGCGTCCTGACGGTTCTGGGTGGCGTAGCAGATGTCGTCGCCCTTGGGCCCCACAATGTTGGGGAAGCGCTGCTGCAGGGCCCGGACCACGCCGATGGTGTCGTCCACGGACAAGGTGGTCTGGGTGACGTAGGCCAGGTTGTCCGGGTCCGCCACCTCCAGATGGGCCACCTCTTCCTCCGTGGCGAGAAGGCGGATGCCGCCGTCCACCTGGCCCATGGTTCCCTCCACCTCGGGGTGGTTGGCGTGGCCAATGAGCACCACCTCCCGCCCTTCCTTGTGGTGGCGGACCACCTCGATGTGGACTTTGGTCACCAGCGGGCAGGTGGCGTCGAAGACCTTGAGATCCCTTGCCTTTGCCCGCTCGCGCACTTCCTGGGAGACCCCGTGGGCGCTGAAGATGGCGGTCTCCCCGGCGGGGATCTCGTCCACCTCCTCCACGAACACCGCGCCCTTCTCCCGCAGGTCCTCCACCACCTGGCGGTTGTGGACCACCTCGTGGCGCACGTAGATGGGCGCGCCAAAGCTCTCCAAAGCCCGCTCCACGATCTCGATGGCGCGATCCACCCCGGCGCAGAAGCCGCGGGGATTGGCGAGCAGGATTTCCATGGATCTATCTCCTCGGAGGCGGAGCCTCCAATGGTAAGCGGAATCAGCCGGCCCGATCCCGGCGGGCGGCGCGCTCCTCGCGGATCAGCACCCCCACCAGGACCACGGCCCCCACGGTGATGGCCGAGTCGGCAACGTTGAAGGCGGGGTAGTGGTAGACTTCCTGCCAGTGGACGTCGACAAAGTCCACCACGTAGCCCAGCCGGACGCGATCGATCAGGTTTCCCAGCGCGCCGCCGATGATCAGCCCCAGGGCCAGGCGGGTCCCGGCCTCGGTACGCCCCAGCCGGAACAGCCAGACCCCCAGGACCACGATCACTACCCCGGTAACCGCCGCCAGCAGCGGCACCTGCCATCCGCCGAGCCCGGACAGCATGCCGAAGGCCACGCCCCGGTTATGGGCGTGCACCAGGTTCAGGAGGTCAGGGACGAGCACGACCCCTGCCCCGGGGGCCAGAGCGGCCTGCACCAGAATCTTGGTCACCTGATCGGCAACCAGGATGACACCCGCCAACAGCCATGGCCAAGCCATTCGCACCGCCTCTTCCTTCAGGGCCGGCAAGGGGGCGGGCGGCCTAGATGGCCTGCCGCCGCTCCCCCTCGCCTTCCACGTTGGCGACGCAGCGGTCGCACAGTTCCGGATGCTCGGCGTGGCTGCCCACCGACTCGCGCCGGTGCCAGCAGCGCCCGCACTTGGGCGCCCCGCTCACCCGCGCCGCTACCCGCAGGCCCTGCGGCTCCTCGGCGGCCACCGCCTCAGCCGGGGCCTCCGCGGCGGGTCGCAGGCGGGCCTCGGAGGTGAGCAGCATGAAACGTAGCTCCGGGGCGTAGGCCTCCAGCAGCTCCCGCAACTCACCGTCGGCGTACAGATCCACCTCGGCGTCCAGGGCGGATCCGATGGTCTTGTCGGCGCGCATGGGCTCCAGCACGCCATCCACGGCGGCGCGCACCGCGCGCAGCCGCGCCCAGCGCTCGCGCAGGCCCTCGGGGTCCGCCACCTCGGGCAGCTCGTAGTAGGTCTCCAGCAGCACGCTCTCGGACCGCTTTCCGGCCATGTGCCGCCAGATCTCCTCGGCGGTGAAGGAGAGCACCGGCGCCAGCCAGCGCACCAGGGCCTCCAGCACGTGCTGCATGGCGGTCTGCGCGGAGCGCCGCCCGCGCGACTCCGAGGGCATGGTGTAGAGCCGGTCCTTGAGGATGTCCAGGTAGAAGGACGACAGGGTCTCGGCGCAGAACTGGTGCACGCGGCTGTACACCTTGTGGAAGGCGTACTCGTCGTAGGCCCGGGCCACGTCCCGCTGCACCTCCGCCGCCTCAGCGAGGATCCAGCGGTCCATCTCCAGCAGGTCGGCGGGGGCTAGGGCGTCGCGCTTCGGCTCGAAGCCGGCCAGGTTGCCGAGGATGAAGCGGCCGGTGTTGCGGATGCGGCGATAGGCCCCGGCGAGCTGGTCGAGGATCTCGTCCGAGATGCGGATGTCGCCGCTGTAATCCTGGGCCGACACCCACAGGCGTAGGATGTCGGCGCCGAGGCGCTCCATGACGTCCTGCGGGGCGATCACGTTGCCCGCGGACTTGGACATCTTCTTGCCCTCGGCGTCCACGGTGAAGCCGTGGGTGAGCACTCCCTTGTACGGGGCGCGGCCGCGGGTCAGCACCGACTCGATGAGCGACGACTGGAACCAGCCGCGGTGCTGGTCCGAGCCCTCCAGGTAAAGGTCCGCCGGGGACTGCAGGTCGTCGCGCTTCTCCAGCACCGCGGCGTGGGAGACCCCGGAGTCGAACCAGACGTCGAGGATGTCCTCCACCTTGTGGAAGCTGCCCCCGCCGCAGTGGGCGCAGGTGCGGTCGCCGCTGACCACCTCGGATAGGTCCATGTCGAACCAGGCGTCCACGCCGCGCTCCTCCACGGCAGCGGCCACCGCCTCCATGACCGCCGGGTCCTCCACGGGTGCGCCGCAGCCGTCGCAGGCCACCAGGGTCAGCGGGACGCCCCACAGGCGCTGGCGGCTGATGCACCAGTCGGGACGGTTCTCCACCATGCCGTGAATGCGGTGCTCGCCGCTCGCCGGGATCCAGGTGGTCTCGCCGATGGCGGCCATCGCCTTATTCCGCAGGTCGTTCTCGGCAAGGCTGATGAACCACTGCGGCGTGGCGCGGAACAGCACCGGCGTCTTGTGGCGCCAGCAGTGGGGATAGCTATGGGCCAGGTCCTCCCGGTGGACCAGCATGCCCCGCTCCTCCAGCAGGGCCACCACGCCCTTGTTGGCCTTGAGGGCCTCCTGGCCGGCGAAGTGGGGGGTGTCCTCCTTGAAGCGGCCCGCCTCGTCCACGCGCGTGTCCACGGGGAGGTCGTAGCGCTGGCCCACCAGGTAGTCGTCCTGGCCGTGGCCGGGGGCGGTGTGCACGCAGCCGGTGCCCGCCTCGATGGTGACGTGCTCGCCCAGGACCACCGCCACCACGCGATCCTCCAGGAAGGGATGGCGCAGGCGCACGCCCTCGAGATCGCGGCCCCGGCAGCGGGCCACCACCGCAGGCTCGCCCAGGCCCCAGCGCGCGGCCACCTCACTGGCCAGTTCCTGGGCCACCAGGTAGCGGCGGCCGTTGCCCTCGATGACCGCGTACTCCAGGTCGGGATGCACGGCCACGGCCCGGTTGGCGGGCAGGGTCCAGGGGGTGGTGGTCCAGATCACCGCCGCCACGTCCTCGCCGGCGCCCGGGCAGGCTGCCTCCAGGCCCTCGGCCACCGGGAAGGCCACGTCGATGGCCGGGTCGGTGCGGTCGTGGTACTCCACCTCCGCCTCGGCCAGGGCCGAGCCGCACTGCACGCACCAGTGCACGGGCTTGGCGCCGCGGTAGATGTTGCCCGCCTCCAGCACCTTGCCCAGCTCGCGCACGATCTGCGCCTCGTAGGCGTAGTCCATGGTGACGTAGGGGGCCTCCCATTCCCCCGCCACCCCGAGGCGCTTGAACTCCTCGCGCTGCACGTCGATGTAGGTCTGGGCGTACTCCCGGCAGCGGCGGCGGAACTCGGCGGCGGTCACCTCCTCCCCGGCCTCGGCCAGCTGCTCCTCCACCTTCTGCTCGATGGGCAGGCCGTGGCAGTCCCAGCCCGGCACATACGGGGCATCGAAGCCCGCCAGGTGGCGCGACTTGCAGATGACGTCCTTGAGGACCTTGTTCACCGCGTGGCCGATGTGGATGTGGCCGTTAGCGTAGGGCGGGCCGTCGTGGAGGATGAACTTGGGCCGTCCCTGGGCCGCCTCGCGGACCTTGCGGTAGGTGTCGTTCTCCGCCCAGCGGGCGAGCTGCTCCGGCTCCCGCTTGGGCAGGCCGGCCCGCATGGGGAATTCGGTCTTGGGGAGGTTCAGCGTGTCTTTGTAGCTCATGGTCGCTGCCGGGATCGGAGGCGTATGGAACAGGGTGGCTCCGGTCCGGCCGCCGCGGGCGGCGCGGGGCGCCCGGGATCCGGCCGGACCGAAAGGCCCAAATGGTATCACTTAACAGAGGAAATGCGTCGCGCCTACTCCGCGGACCGGCCGAAGTGCTCCCGAGCCTGGCGGACGTCGGCGGCGATCTGCTCCCGGAGGGCGTCCAGGCCGGGGAAATCCCGCTCCGCCCGCAGGCGGCGCTCGAAGACCAGCTCCACCCGGGCGCCGTAGAGGTCCCCATGGAAGTCCAGCAGGTGGGCCTCCACGCGCACGTCCACCCCCTTCACCGCGGGTCGCGTGCCCACGTTCACCGCCGCCGGGTGGCCGTCGAGCCCCGCCCCGTGCACGCGGCCGGCGAACACCCCGGCCACCGGCAGGCGGAGGTGGTGCAGGTGGAGGTTCAGGGTGGGGAAGCCCAGCTCGCGGCCGATGCGGTCGCCGGGCACCACCCGCCCGCACAGACTATAAGGCCGGCCCAGCAGCCGCTCCGCCCGGTCCAGATCGCCCTCCGCGAGGGCCTCGCGGATCGCCGTGGAGCCCACCACCAGCCCGTCCTCGCGGTACTCCGCGATCTCCTCGGCGGCAAAGCCCCGCTGCTCCCCGATCCGGCGCAGGTCCTCGACGGATCCCCGCGCCCCCTGACCGAATACGAAGTCGTGCCCCACCACTACGTGGCCCACGCCCAGGCCCTCCACCAGCACCCGCTGGACGAAGGCCTCCGGCTCCAGGGAAGCCAGGGACCGGTTGAAGGGCAGGACCAGAACCCGGTCGACCCCGTGCCGGCGCAGGACTTTCACCTTGCCGCGCAAGTCGGTAAGGCGCGCCGGGGCCCGCTCCGGGGCGAAAAACTCCTTGGAATGGGGTTCGAAGGTAACCACGCAGGAGGGCAGCCCGAGATCGGCGGCCCGCTCCCGGGCCCGTTCCAACAGACGCGCGTGGCCCCGGTGCACCCCATCGAAGTTGCCGATGGTGGCCACGCAGCCCCGGTGGCGGGGCTTGAGGTTATGGATTCCGCGGATCAGCTCCATGCTCCGGCCTTCTGCCCAGCCCGGTCGGTGCAACCGACGTGGGGATTCGGGGGGACTCTCGATCAAGCCTAACAAACCGCCGCCCTCCGGAAGGCCCCGGGACCCTAGCGGCTCCCCGAGCGGCCCTCCAGGAGCCGGCCCGCCAGCCAGCGCGGCGCCCGGCGCACCTCCTCCACATCCAGCAGCCAGGCGATGGCCAGGTAGACGGCTCCGGCGAGCCCCACCGCCAGCGTCAGGTCCAGGGCCCGCTCCCCGGCGCCGGCCTGGTCCCAGGCCCCCGGCCCCGGCGCCATCCACCAGGCCACCGCCAGCATGACCGCCACCGCCAGAGCCACCTTGGCGAGATGCGCCGGCCAGCCCGGCTGGGGATGGTACAGGCCACGGGCCAGCAGCGCGCGCAGCAGCAGTCCCGCGTTCAGGAAGGAGGCCAGGCTGGTGGCCAGCGCCAGCCCGGCATGGGCCAGGGGGCCGATGAGGGCGAGATTCAGGACGATGTTGGCCAGCAACGCCACCACCGCGATCCGCACCGGGGTGCGCGTATCCTGCCGGGAATAGAAGGCCGGCGCCAGGACCTTGACCCCGATGAAGGCCATAAGGCCCAGCGCGTAGGCCGCCAGGGCCCGGTAGGTGGCGGCGGTGGCCGGGGCGCCGAACTCCCCATACTGGAACAGGGTGGCCAGGATGGGGTAGCCCAGCAGCACCAGCCCGGCGGTGGCCGGGGCGCCGATGGTGAGGATCATGCGCAGCGCCCGATCGAGGGTGACGCCGTAGTCCGCATCCCGCCCCTGGCTCACCAGCCTGGATAGGGTGGGCAGGATGGCCGTGCCCAGAGCGATGCCGAACAGCCCCAGGGGGAACTGCACCAGCCGGTCGGCGTAATAGAGATAGGACACGCTGCCCCCGGCCAACAGCGAGGCGAGTATGGTGTCGATGAGCACGCTGATCTGCGCCACGCTCACCGACAGCATGCTCGGCCCCATCAGCCGCGCGATGCGCCGCACTCCGGGGTGGCCCGGCCGGAAGCGGGGCCGCACCGCCATGCCGAGGCGGCGCAGGAAGGGCCACTGGAAGCCCAACTGGAGCACGCCCCCGGCCAGCACCCCCCAGGCCAGGGCCGCGATGGGCCGCTCGAAGTAGGGCGCGGCCACCCCCGCCGCCACGATCATGGCCACGTTGAGGAGGACCGGCGTGAAGGCGGGCGCGGCGAAGCGACCGAAGGTGTTCAGCACCCCGCCGGCCAGGGCCACCAGGGAGATGAGGAACAGGTAGGGGAAGGTGACGCGCAGCAGGTCGGCGGTGAGGGCCATCTTCTCCGGGTCGTCGCCGAAGCCCGGGGCCAGGACCCACACCAGCAGGGGCGCGGCGACCATCCCCAACAGGGTAACCCCCGCCACCACGGCGGCCAGCACCCCGGACACCGCCGCCAGCAGCCCTTGGAGCTCCTCCCCACTGCGCTGCTCACGGTATTCCGTGAACACCGGCACGAAGGCGGTGGCGAAGGCCCCCTCGCCGAACATGCGGCGGAAGAAGTTGGGCAGCTTGAAGGCGACGAAGAAGGCGTCGGTGGCCATCCCCGCCCCGAACACCCGGGCCAGCACCATGTCCCGGACGAAGCCCAGGATCCGGGAGATCAGGGTCATGGCGCTGATGGTGGCGGTGGAGCGGAACAGGCCGGCCAAGGGCGCGTTCTCCGGGGGTTATTCGGTTCCGGGTTTTGACACCGGGGCGCAAGGCAGGGGATAATACGCGTTTCCCCGAGCCCGGGGAAACCGCGAGTCCAGATCCAGTCGAATGCGAAGGCCCGAATAGGAGGAAGCGAGCGTGGCCAATACGCCCCAAGCCCGCAAGCGCGTGCGCCAGAACGAAGAGCGCCGGCTGCGCAACAAGCACCACAAGAGCCGCATGCGCACGGCCATCAAGAAGGTCGAGAAGGCCGTGGCCGAAGGCGACAAGCAGGCCGCCGAGAGCGCCCTGGAACCGGCCGTCTCCATCGTCGACCATGTGGCCGGCAAGGGTGCGATTCACCGAAACACCGCGGCCCGCACGGTCAGCCGGCTCACCCGCAAGGTGCAGCAGCTCTCCTAGCTTCGGTCCCGCCGCGGGCCCCATTCCGCCTGGCACCCCGGTGCGGCGGAGCGGGGCCTGCGTGTGCGGAGCACAGCCCCCACCCTTCCGGTTCCTCCCCGCAAAGCCTGCCCCGACCCGTTCGGGACGGGTTCCTTTTTGCGTCCGCAGGCCGGACCAGCCTGTTTTGTGCACGGGCGTAGCGGGCGATGAGAGAACCGACCGTGGGACCCCACCCGCCGGGGCCTACAGAATCGCCAGGTCGTCCCGGTGGATGAGCTCCTCGGTATCCAGGTAGCCGAGCTCCTCGGCGATGCGCCCGGTGGGTAGGCCCTGGATCCGGCGCACCTCGTGGGCCGGATAGTTCACCAGCCCCCGGCACACCTCCCGGCCTTCCGGGTCCACGCAGGATACCACCTCCCCGCGGCGGAACTCCCCCTCCACCGCGGTGATTCCCACGGGCAGCAGGGAGCGCCCCTCCTCCCGGATGACCCGCGCCGCCCCGGCATCAACGTGCAGGCGCCCGTGGACCTGGAGCTGATTGGCGAGCCACTGTTTGCGTGCCGTGAGGGCGTCCCGTCCCGGATGCAGGTAGGTCCCCAGGGGCTCCCCCTGCCGCAGTCGCAGGATGCCGTCCTCCTCGTAGCCCGAGGCGATCGCGGTGCCGGTTCCCGAGCGGGCGGCCCGCTGTGCCGCCAAAATCTTGGTGCGCATGCCGCCGGTGCCCACGGCGCTACCGGCCCCGCCGGCCACCTGGAGGATGGCCGGATCCCCGGCCTCGCCCTCCCGGATCAGGGCGGCATGGGGGTCCACCCGGGGGTCGGCCTGGAAGACGCCCTCCGAGTCGGTGAGGATCACTAGCAGGTCCGCCTCCACCAGGTTGGCCACCAGGGCCGCCAGGGTGTCGTTGTCGCCGAAGCGGATCTCCTCGGTGACCACGGTGTCGTTCTCGTTGACGATGGGAACCACGCCCAGCTCGAGGAGGGTGCGCAAGGTGTTGCGGGCGTTGAGGTAGCGGCGGCGATCGGAGAGGTCGTCGTGGGTGAGCAGCACCTGGGCGCTCAAAAGGCCGTGGGCGGTGAAGCGCTCCTCGTAGGCCTCCACGAGCCCGCTCTGCCCCACCGCCGCGGCGGCCTGCAGATCGTGGATGGCGGTGGGCCGATCCGCCCAGCCGAGCCGGCCCATGCCGGCGGCCACCGCCCCGGAGCTCACCAGAATGGGCTCCACCTCCCGGCCCGCCAGCTCCGCAAGCTGGCGCACCCATTCGGTGATGGCCTCCAGGGCCAGCCCGCCCCCCGGCCGGGTCAGGAGGCTGCTGCCCACCTTGACCACCCACCGCCGGGCGTTGCGCTGCCGTTCACTCCGGTTCCGACTCACGTTCCAGCTCGCTCATGATGTCCGTGGTAAGACGACGCAGGCCGATGCCCGCCTCCGCCGAGACCCCGTATACCGGCCCGGGCCAGCCCAGCTCCTCCGCCAGCAGGTCGAGCCAGTCCTGGCGGTCGGATTCCGGCACCAGGTCCATCTTGTTGGCCACCAGCCAGCGCTGGCGCCCGAGCAGCTCCGGATCGTACTTCTCCAGCTCCGCCTCCACCCGGCGCACGTTGGCGGCGGGGTCGCTGCCGTCCGGCGGGGCGATGTCCACCACGTGCAGCAGCAGCTTGTTGCGGGCGAGCTGGCGCAGGAAGCGGGTGCCCAGCCCGGCGCCCTCCGCGGCGCCCTCAATGAGGCCGGGGATGTCGGCCATGACGAAGCTGCGCTCTGGGTCCACGCGCACCACGCCGAGGACCGGCTGGAGGGTGGTGAAGGGGTAGTCGGCCACCCGCGGCCGCGCCGCGGAGACGGCCCGAACCAGGGAGGACTTGCCGGCGTTGGGCAGGCCCACCAGGCCCACGTGGGCGAGCAGCCGCAGCTCCAGGCGCAGGGCGTAGCGCTCCCCCGGCATGCCCTCGGTGCTCTGCCGGGGGGTTCGGTTGGTGCTGCTCTTGAAGTGGACGTTGCCCAGGCCCCCACGGCCCCCGCGGGCCACCACCAGGCGCTGGCCGTCGGCCACCACGTCCCCCACCAGCTCCCCGGTCTCCTCGTTGAAGACCTGGGTGCCTACCGGAACGGGGAGCACGCAATCCTCCCCCGAGCGCCCCGTGCACTGCTGGCCGGCGCCGTCGGTGCCGCGCTCCGCCCGATAGCTCTTCTGGTACCGGAAATCCACCAGGGTGGCCAGCGACTCGTCCCCCACCAGCACCACGTCGCCGCCCTTGCCGCCGTCGCCACCGTCGGGGCCTCCCTTGGGGACGTACTTCTCCCGCCGGAAGTGGGCCACGCCGTGGCCGCCGTCTCCCGCCTGGACGCGGATACGGGCTTCATCGACGAAATGCATGGGAAGGCTCCCCGGGCGTGGGATGGTGCTTGGGGGCACGGGGCCCCAACGACGGCGGCCCCGCCACCGTGCCCGGCCTTGGGCCGATCGGTGGCGGGGCCGCCGGGGTCCCGTTGCGGGCCGGGAGCGCCTAGTGGTTAACGACGCTCACGTACTTGCGCTGCTTCGGGCCCTTGCGCTCGAACACCACGCGACCGTCGGCCTTGGCGAACAGGGTATCGTCGTTGCCGCGACCCACGTTGGCGCCGGGATGGAACCGGGTGCCGCGCTGCCGGACGAGGATGTTTCCGGCCTTCACCGCCTGGCCGCCGGAGCGCTTCAAGCCCAGGCGCTTTGACTCGGAATCGCGACCGTTGCGGGTACTACCGCCAGCCTTCTTATGTGCCATGCCTCACACTCCGTATTGCTCTAGGCGTCACCGGCGGGGGCCGCTAGCCCTCGATGCCGGTGATCTCCAGCTCGGTGTAGTCCTGCCGGTGACCCTGGCGCTTGGTGTAGCCCTTGCGCCGCTTCTTCTTGAAGATGCGGATCTTCTCGCCGCGGCCGTGCTCCTTGATGGTGGCCTTGACGCTGCCGCCGTCCACCACGGGACGGCCCACCTTCACGTCGCCGCCGTCCGCCACCATCAGCACGCGGTCGATCGTGACATCGTTGCCCGGCTCGCCATCCAGCTTCTCCACGCGAATGGTGTCGCCCTGCTTGACCTTGTACTGTTTCCCACCCGTCTCGATGACCGCGAACATTGACCGTCTCTCCGTGCCGATGACATCTCTCGCGAAAGCGGAAAATTATACGGCGGTTCCGCCCCCGAAGTCAAAAAGGGCCCGTCCCCTTCTCCGCCGTGGCCGGCCGGGGATCCGGCCAGCGCGCCAGGCGCCCCCGGAACACGGTGACCGCCGGCCCCGTCATCCGCACCGGGCTGCCGCGACCCGCCCACTGGATGACCAGTTCCCCGCCATCCAGAACCACGGTCACCTCCTCCCCCACCCGGCCCCACAGCCGCGCCGCCACCACCGCCGCGCAGGCGCCGGTGCCGCAGGCCAGCGTCACGCCGGCGCCCCGCTCCCAGACCCGCACCCGCAGCCGGTCCGGGGCCTCCACCGCCACGAACTCCACGTTGGCGCGGTTGGGGAACAGGGGATGGTGCTCCAGGGCCGGCCCCAAGACCTCCAGGGGGGCGGCGCCGGCATCGGGTACCTCCAGGACACAGTGGGGGTTGCCGACGGAGACGGCGGTGATGCGGTGCTCCTCCCCGTCCACCGCCAGCGGCGCCCGCACCCATTCTCCGGGCTCGGTGAGCGGGATCTCCGCCCCGTCCAGGCGCGGCACACCCATGTCCACCGTGACCCGGCCGTCGGCCAGGATTTCCGGTTCGATTTCCCCACCCAGGGTGGTCAGCCGCAGGAGGTCCCTGTCCGTCAGCCCCGTCTCCCGGGCGAAGGCCGCCACGCAGCGGGCGCCGTTGCCGCACTGCTCCACCTCGCCGCCGTCGGCGTTGTAGATGCGGTAGGCGAAGTCCACCCCGGCGCGCTCGGAGGGCTCCAGCACCAGCACCTGGTCGCAGCCGACGCCGAAGCGCCGGTCGGCAAGGGCGCGGATGCGCTCGGGGGTCAGGTCCACGGTCTGGCGCACACCGTCGAAGACGACGAAGTCGTTGCCCAGGCCGTGCATCTTGGCGAATTCGAGGTTCATGCCAACGGTTCCCCCACCGCAGAGACGCAGAACGCGCAGAGCAACAATTTGGCTCTCCGCGACCACTGCGCCTCTGCGGTTATCCCATCTGTTCGAACCATCCCCCGGCGGGAATGGACTCCGGCGCGTAGAGCTCCTCGACGGTCTCGCGGCGGCGCACCACCTCGAACCGGTCGCCGCTCACCAGCACCTCCGGGGCGCGCGGCCGGGTGTTGTAGTTGGAGGCCATGGTGGCGCCGTAGGCGCCGGCGCTCATCACCGCCAGCAGGTCCCCCTGCGCCAGCCGCGGCAGCGCGCGGTCCTTGCCGAGGAAGTCGCCGGACTCGCAGATGGGGCCCACCACGTCCACCGCCTCGGTTTCCCCGCCACCCTCCCGGACCGGGCGGATCTCCTGCTCGGCGCCGTACAGGGCCGGGCGCATGAGGTCGTTCATGGCGCCGTCCACCACGGCGAAGCGCTTCTCGGGCTGATCCTTGGTGTAGAGCACCGCCGAGACGAACACCCCCGCGTTGCCGGCGATCACCCGGCCCGGCTCGAAGATGAGCTTGCCGGCCCAGTCGCCGAGCTGGTCGTTGATGGCCCGGCCGAAGTCCTCGGGATGGGGCGGCGCCTCGTCCAGGTAGGAGATGCCCAGGCCGCCCCCCAGGTCCAGATGCTGGATCCGGTGGCCGTCCTCGGCCAGGGCGGACATGAGGGCCTGGAGCCGCTGCAGCGCCTCCACGAAGGGGGCCACGGAGGTGAGCTGGGAGCCGATGTGGCAGTCCACCCCCACCACCTCGATGCCCGGCATGGCCGCGGCGCGGTTGTAGAGGTCGCGGGCCTCGCCGATGGGCACGCCAAACTTGGTGGCGCGCAGGCCGGTGGCGATGTAGGGATGGGTGAGCGGGTCCACGTCCGGGTTGACCCGCAAGCTCACCGGGGCCCGCTGCCCCCGCGCGCCGGCCACGGCGTCGAGCAGCTCCAGCTCGCCCACGGACTCCACGTTGAAGGCCAGGATCCCGGCGTCGAGGGCCGCCTCCAGCTCGTCGCGGCGCTTGCCCACCCCGGAGAACACCATGCGCTCCGCCGGGATGCCGGCGGCCAGGCCGCGCGCCATCTCGCCGCGGGAGACGATGTCCAGGCCGCTGCCCTCGCGGCCGAGCAGATGCAGCACCGCCAGGTTGGAGTTGGCCTTGGCGGAGAACGCGACGAGGTGGTCACGGTGGGCGAAGGGTTCGCGGAACACCCGGAAGTGGTGGCGCAGGGTGGCCGCCGAGTAGCAATAGAACGGCGTGCCCACGGCCTCCGCGATGGCGGGCAGGGGCACCTCCTCGGCATGCAGCACGCCGTCCCGGTAGTGGAAATGGTGCACGGGGGATCTCCGGATTCAGTCCGCGTTATGTTGGAGGGATGCGGGGGCCGGCTCGGGGGACGCGAGGTCCTGCGCGGGCTCGGGCCGGTAGAGGGGGCCCTTCTGGCCGCAGCCGCTCAGGACCAGGACGAGGGCAACAAGCACTGCAGGAGCGGCCGTCCCGGCCGCGACCGGATGGGCCCGTACCGTGTAGGCGCCGCCTCCCGCCTGTGCGGCGGGATACGGCGCATCGCGGCCGGGACGGCCGCTCCTACACAGGCTTCGGGGGAACCGAGCCATCACCCCTCCCCCTCCATCCGCCGCCGGGCCCGCTCCACCGCCGCCCGCACCTGGTCCGGGGCGGTGCCGCCGATGTGGTCGCGGGCACTCACAGAGCCCTCCAGGGTCAGCACCTCGTAGACGTCTTCGCCGATCACTCCGGAGAAGCCCTGCAGGGTGGCAAGGTCCATGTCGGGCAGCTCCAGGCCGTGGTCGATGCAGTGGCGCACTGCCTTGCCCACCACCTCGTGGGCCTCGCGGAAGGGCAGGCCCTTGCGCACCAGGTAGTCGGCCAGGTCGGTGG
Source organism: Thiohalorhabdus denitrificans (assembly GCF_001399755.1). Classification (NCBI taxonomy): domain Bacteria; kingdom Pseudomonadati; phylum Pseudomonadota; class Gammaproteobacteria; order Thiohalorhabdales; family Thiohalorhabdaceae; genus Thiohalorhabdus; species Thiohalorhabdus denitrificans. Next base: position 129,871 of record NZ_LJCP01000008.1, read on the forward strand.
CGGTGGCGAAGCCGGCGCTCGCCGCCTTGCGCAGGGCGTCGCGGTGGAAAGCGATACCCGGGACCATGTCCGCCATGACCTTCAGGGAGCCGCGCACCGTATCCAGGGCGTCGAACAGGGGCTCCTTGTCCTCCTGCATGTCCTTGTTGTAGGCGAGCGGCTGGCCCTTGAGCAGGGTGAGCAAGCTCATGAGGTCGCCGTTGACCCGACCGGTCTTGCCGCGCACCAGCTCGGGGACGTCCGGGTTGATCTTCTGCGGCATGATGGAGCTACCGGTGCAGAAGCTCTGCGGCAGGGTTGCGAAGCCGAACTGCGGCGAGGCCCACATCACCAGCTCCTCGGCCAGGCGCGACAGGTGCGCCATCACCAGCGAGCAGGCCGAGGCGGTCTCCACGGCGAAGTCCCGGTCGGAGACCGAATCCAGGGAGTTTTCGGTGACGCCGTCGAAGCCCAGCTCCTGCGCCACCCATTCCCGGTCGATGGGGAAGGTGGTTCCGGCCAGGGCGCCGCTGCCCAGGGGCAGGAGGTTGACCCGCCTGCGGGCATCCCGGAGCCGGCCTGCGTCCCGCTCGGCCATCTCCTGGTAGGCCAGTAGGTGGTGACCGAGGGTTACCGGCTGCGCCGCCTGCAGGTGGGTGAAGCCGGGCATCACCGTATCCGCCTCGCGCTCGGCGGTGTCCACCAGGGCGGCGCGGAAGCGGGCCAGCTTCGCCAGGATGGCGTCGATCTCGTCGCGCACGTAGAGGCGGAAGTCCGTGGCCACCTGGTCGTTGCGCGAACGGCCGGTGTGCAGGCGCTTGCCAGCGTCGCCGATGCGCTCGGTAAGGCGGGCCTCGATGTTCATGTGGATGTCCTCGAGGGCCACGGAGTACGGGAACTCGCCGGCCTCGATCTCCTCGCGCACCGCCTCCAGGCCGTCCAGGATGGCCTCCACGTCCGCTTCCGACAGGATCCCCTGCCGGCCTAGCATGCGGGCATGGGCCCGGGAGCCCGCGATGTCCTGCAGGGCGAGCCGCTTGTCGAAGTCGATGGAGGCCGTGAAGGCCTCCACGAACTCGTCGGTGGGCTGGGTGAAAGCGCCGCTCCAGGGCTTCTCGCTCACATTCGTATCCTTTTTGGCGGCCGGGACTTGTGGGCAGGAACCGTTACCACGGAGGCCACGGAGGAAACCATCACGGCCTGACTTGCTTGAAGGCCCGCCCGCTCTAACGTCAATACGGCGCCGTTCTCTGTGCCCTACGCGGTCAGCATCCCCGGTTAAAGGGCCCCGGCGTCTACGCTTGCTCTGGCGCCTCGATCAGCTCGATCTTGTAGCCCGTGGGGTCCACGGCGAAGGCGATGCGGGTGCCGTTCTTCATGGTCTTGGGCTCGAGGGAGAAGGAAACCCCCTTGGCCCGCCATTCCTCGAAGGTCTCGTCGACGCTTTCCACGTAGAAGGCGATGTGGCCGAAGGCGTCGCCGAGGTCGTAGTCGCGGCCATCGTGGTTGTAGGTCAGCTCGATCTCGTGGCCCGACTTGGGATCCCGGATGAAGGCCAGATCGGCCTCGGCGCCGGGCAGCTCCTTGTGGGAGCGCAGCTCCAGGCCGAGCTTGTTGGTGTAGAAATCCAGGGACTCGTCCATGGACTTCACGCGGAGCATGGTGTGGGCGATGCGCACGCTTTCCTCCTGTCTCCTGTGCTCGCGGGCTGGCCGCCCGGGGAACGGGAACGGCGGGCCGGGACCGGAGGCCGGGACGGGCCGCCGTCCCCGAGGACGGGATTCCGGTGAGCGGGAACAGGGAAGGATACCAAAACGGGCGGGCAAAAACCGAGGGGACGCCTTGCCTCGGCCCTGGGGGCGGAGGAAAGGCGCCCCGGACGCCCTTGGACGGAACGCCCGGGGCGGTACGGCCGAGGCCGGCGAAAGCCCCTATTCGGCGGGCCGGGGCGCCGCCTCGCGCCCCAGCGGGGCCTGCTCCGGCCGCTGGCCTTTGTCGTCCTCCCGGGGGCTGGATTCCGCCGCCCCGCCCGGGCCGCCTTCTGAGCCCTGGGCGGGGGCCGCCTCGGCGCCGGCCCCGGACCCCGTGGCCCCGGAGGGACTGGCGAAGCGGTCGTTGAGCTTCTGCACGTAGCCGTCGGCCGTCTCCATCAGGCCCTTGAGGCGCTTGCGGGCGCCCCGGCCCCACCCCGCGGGGGTGGTGGTGAGGGCGGGACGCCAGGGGCGCGTGCTGCGGGCGAAGGCGCGCTTGAGCTGATCCTGCACGGGGTTGGCGGGATGGTTCGCCTCGATCCAGCGGACCACCTTGCGGGCCGACCAGCGGCGCACGGCGAAATGGCCCCAAAGCAGGCCGACCACCACCACCGCCGCCACGGAGATGGCCCCCACCGTGCTGTCCAGCAGGCCGGCCAGCCACGCCGGCGGCTCGAAGCGCAGGCCGTCCCAGTAGCCCGCCCACGCCGTGGCGCCGCCCAGGAGGACCAGGGCGGCCCCCAGGATCAGGCCGTCCCGCACCCAAACCCCCTGCACCCAGCGCCGCAGGGCCTCTCGAAGCTGGGGCACGCGCTCCTCCTCGATCTCCCGGGCCGTGCGCTCCAGGTCGCCGATGATGCGGTAGGCCCGCTCCACCCCCACCCGGCGCATGCGCTGGTGGATCTCCTCGAGGTCCGCGTCGCGCTTGGACTCGAAGCGCCGGCGCTTGGCCTCGTCCTCCATGGGCACGGCCGCATCGGGGTTGTAGATGGTGTAGAACCGCCCCGCGGTCAGGCCTTCCTGGGCCAGGGCGCGCTGCCAGGAAGACACCACGTCCTCGGGATTGTCCTCGGCGGCGGCGCTGTCGATCTGGTTGAGGATGTAGAGGAACTTGCTGGAGTCGCTGCGGGTGTTGGTGTTGGCCACCAGGTGGCTGAGGGTGTCCTGCATGGCCCCCGGCTCGGGATGGCGGGCGTCGAAGAACACCAGCACCAGGTCAGAGAGGTCGATGATGTAGTCGGTGATCCGCAGGGTGGAGGTGCGCTGGGCGTCCGCGTCGAAGCCGGGGGAGTCGATGAGGATCTGGCCCTTGAGCTCGGGGGCGGGGCAGGTCTTCAGGCGCAGATAGGAATCCAGCAGCTCCCCCTCCCCCGGCGCCACCTTATTCAGCTCCTCGCTCATCTGGTAGAAGGGGAAACGGGCGTCGGAGTTCAGGGAGATGCCGGGCAGCTCCCGGACCTGCTCGTCGCTGGCGTAGCACAGGACCGTGAACTTGTCGTCCACGGCCTGGGTGCCCGTCCGCTGCACCGGATACTGCAGGTAATGGTTGATGAAGCTCGACTTCCCCGCCGAGAACGTGCCCAGGACCGAGATCAAAGGCCACCAGGGGATGAACATGGCGTAGGACTCGTCCCGGCTCAGGAGCCCCATGCGGTAGCCCACCCGGTCGAGCCTGCGGAAGCTCCGTACCACATCCACCAGGATGGGGTTCTCTTCCTGGAGGTGGTGCTCCAGGTTGGATAGCTGCTGCTTGATGTAGCTGGAAGCCTGGGAACGGAACACGGCGCCCTCCTCTGGAAACATGGCGAACTGGACTCCCGGGGATCCGCCGCCCCGCCAAACGGCGGGCCCGCTCGGCCTGGCCTCGACCCCCGAGCGCCGGGCCTAATGTTAGCACTCACATACTCCGGGTACATGCCCAACCGGCCCCGCAGGACCGGGGGCTTGCGCCTCCGCCCCCCCTTGCGGCCGTGTCCGGCAAAACCCCGGAAACCGGACAAGCCTTCCTTCATTAGTGGGAACAGCAATCTGGTGGGGTCAAGCCCCCGCGGGGCCCGCGGGAGAGCCCGGAGAGGCCGCCGGTACCGGCCACGGTGGCGGATTGGGGGTACGTGGGGTCCAGCCAGCCCCCGGTACGCCCCCGCCCGGCCTTTAATCGCGGGCGCTGATGGGGCATAAAAGGCGCTTTCTGCCTGCCATTTGACCTTGGCCAAAGAAAGGGCGATTACCCGTGCCTTCCACATCCGCAGCCTCCGACAACCGGCTCCTGCAGGTGGGGGCCCACCTCTCCACGCAGGGCGGACTGGAGCAGGCCCTGGTGCGCGGGGCCGCCATCGGCGCGGACTGCATCCAGATCTTCACCCGCAACCAGCGGCAATGGCATCCCAGGGGGCTGGAGGAAAGGGAGGTGGAGGCCTTCCGGCGCCTCCGGGGGGAAACGGGCATCCGCACGGTGATGAGCCACGGCTCCTACCTGGTGAACCTCGCCGCCCCCGACCCGGACAAGCACGCCCAGTCCTTCGGGGCCATGGAGGCGGAGCTCGAGCGGTGCCACCGGCTCGGCGTGGAGCTGCTCAACTTCCATCCCGGCGCCCACATGAAAGCGGGGCGGGAGGCCGGCATCGAGCGCATCGCCGACACCCTGAATGCGGTGTGCGCGCGGCACCCGGACAAAAAGGGGGTGCGCCTGGTACTGGAGAACGTGGCCGGACAAGGCACCACGGTTGGCCGGAACTTCGGGGAGCTGGCCGCCATCCTCGAAAGGTTGGAGGAGCCCGAGCGGTTCGCCGTGTGCGTGGACACGGCCCACGCCTTCGCGGCCGGCTACGATCTGCGTAGCGCGGAGGGGTGGGAGGCTACGTGGGCGGAGCTCGACCGGAAGCTGGGCATGGACCGGCTGGCGGCCGTCCACGTCAACGACTCCGCGGTCCCCTTCGCCTCCCAAAAGGATCGCCACGCCAACCTGGGCCAAGGGGAGATAGGAGCGGAGCCGTTCCGCCGCCTGGTTACCGACCCCCGCACACGCCGGGTGCCCCTGTTCCTGGAAACGCCCGGCGGGACCGCCGCCTGGGAGGAGGAGATCGCCTGGCTGCGCACCGAGGCCGTCGCACCGCCCAGGACAGGGGCGCCTTCCGCCGTCCGTGACAAAGGGGCGGATCCCGGTCGATAGAGGCCTAAAGGCCGACGTCGTCCGGCCCTTTTACGGCCCTTTTCGGACAGAAATCTCCCCGGCACGTCGCCGGACCCCTTCTGTCCCCCTCACATCCCTTCTCCGTCCAGAACGGCATCCGGACAAAGCCGTTAGCGCCCTTTACAGGGACCGCGCAAAGCTTCTTGCCTCGATTTTTTATCCTTTGAAAACAACAAAATAAAAACTGGCACGGGCCTTGCCTAGGGAATGGGGAACGCCCATTACGGGCGACGACTCCCAACCAACTACCTACCTTTTTAAGGAGGATTCCCATGGAAATTCCCGGCAAACAACCCGCGAAGGGCTGCCTGTTCCTGGTCCTGCCCGGTCTGCTCCTCTTTTCCGGCAGCTCCCTGGCGGAAATCTACGGCGAGGAGGCCGACCTCACCGGCACCCGCGACACCTTCGACGTGGGCGGCCTGGAGGCGGCCAACGCGTGGAGCGATTCCGACATACTCCTCAGCTGGGAAATCACCCCGGACGGGGACAATTGGGACTACGCCTACACCTGGACCATCCCCGAAGGCGCCCGGGACATCAGCCACTTCGACCTGGACGTGACCGACGACGCCCACAACGACCCCAACGCCATCACCGACGCCAACGCCCCCTACGAGTGGGTGGACATGCTGGCGGAGGATCCGGGCGGGTCGCCGGACGGCTACGAGAACCTGGGGGTCAAGTTCGACGAGGAACGGGCCGAGTACACCTTCACCTCCAACCGTTCCCCGGTTTGGGGCGATCTCTGCCTGAAAGACGGCGGGGGCCCCGATACCTGCGGGGACCTGACGGATATGGATGCGGACGACTTCCTCACCGCGGAGGAGTACGACGGCGATACGGCCCTGGTCTGGAACACCGGGTACGGCAACCGGGACTCCGAGGAGGCGCTCCACTACATTGCCCGCCCCGACGCCATCAACGGCGGGAACGGGGGCAATGGGGGCAATGGGGGCAATGGCGGAAACGGGGATAACGGCAACGATATCCCCATCCCCGGAACCCTGGCCCTGCTGGCCGTGGGCACCCTGGGAGCCGGACTCTCCTTCCGCCGGCGCAAGGAGGGCTGAGTCTCACCCGGGTTCGCCGCCTGCCGTTCTGGTGCGGGAGCGTTCCTCCCCCCACACCCGCCTCGCGGCCGGCGGCGAGGGCCCCCTTCCGAGGGGGCCTTTTTGCGTGCCGCATCTACCCCGTCCGCACCCTGGGCCGAACCAGGGGGACGAAGGCCACGGGGAGCACGGGCTCGCTGACCACCTCTCCTTCCTCCTCCTTGGTAACCAGGAGGAGGTCCTGCCCGGCCTGGGGACCGTCCACGGGAATGACCATGCGGCCCCCGGGCGCCAGCTGGGCAACCAGGGCCTCGGGAACGGCATCGGCGGCCGCGGTCACGAGGATTCCGTCGAAAGGAGCGGCCTCCGGCCACCCCTCGCCGCCGTCGCCGATGCGCACCGCCACGTTGTCGTAGCCGAGCCGCCGCAGCCGCGCATCGGAGGCCTCACCGAGGTCCCGCACCACCTCCACGGTGTAGACCTCGGCCACCAGCTCGGCGAGCACCGCCGCCTGGTAGCCGCAGCCCGTTCCCACCTCCAGGACCCGCTGGGCCGGTTCGGGGTCAAGGAGGTCGGTCATCAGGGCGACGATGTAGGGTTGGGAGATGGTCTGCCCGTGCCCGATGGGCAGGGGTACGTTGCCGTAGGCGTCCTCCGCCAGCTCGAGGGGCACGAACTCCTCGCGGGGAACGGCGGCCAGGGCCTCCCGCACGGCGGGGCTCAGTCGGCGGCGCCCGGTGTACCCCGCCGTGGCGCGGAATTCCTCCTCGATCTCCCGGAGCAGTCTCGCTGTTTCCTCCATGCCTGCCCTCCCGGGCTCGGGGGCCTGTGGCGGAACATTCCTTCATAGTCTTTGGACCCTGCCGGGCGTCCACGATTCGGCAGGGAGGTCCCCGAGGAATCCAGGGAAGGGATTGGGACACTCCCGGAGATCCGTCCTACGGAAAAAAAATGGGGAGAGACACGGAAAATTTGGAAGAAAACCGTATGGCACGGGAGGAAGGACAGTCAGGAGGACCTGCGCTCAAACTTCGCGAGTCACCCGGTTTAAAGGTACAATATAAGGGAAACTACTTATGCTTATACTCCTACCCGGGAGGATACGACCCCCATGCCCAGTGACACCACCGAGGCCGTGAAGAAGAGCCTGGGCCGCTGTCTCCATCACGGTGATGTCTTCGGTACCTTCTACCAGATCTTCCTGCAGCAGGATCCCCGCATCCCGGAGCTATTCGCCAACACGGACATGGAAGAGCAGAAGAAGCTCCTGCGCAACGGCGTCAACAACGTCATCGCCTTCTACGACCAAAGCTTTACCGCCAAATCGGTCCTGGAGCGGATCCGGTACACCCACGGCCGGTCCCGTCTGAACATTCCCCCGGAGCTGTACAGCCATTGGGTGGAGGCCATGATCCAGGCCGTCGGCCAGTTCGACCCGGATTTCGACCCCCTGCTGGAGGAGAGGTGGCGGAACGTGCTGAATAACGGGACCGAGTTCGTCATGGCCGGATACCACGAGGACTGACGGGCCCTTCGCTTCCTACGGGTCCACCCGGAATCCCAGCCTTCCGGGAAGCCCACCGACCTGCCCTGTTGGCGGGGCAGATCCCGTGCACGGTAATCCCCACCTTGGCCAGGGCCCGGAAGGGCACCACGCTCTCGTAGCCCTCGCCGTAGTCCCCACGAGCCGCCGAATCCGTTTGGCCGCTAGGGCTGCCTCCTCCTTGCCGGACAGGGCCTTCCCTGCTAGCAAAGGCCCACGGGACGGCCCATTACAAAGGAAGCCCCCGGCCCAAGGCCGGGGGCTTCCTTTTCCGATCCTACCGGTCGGGTCGACGCCTGGCCCCTACCCCTTCCTGGCGTCCAGCTTCTCCTTGACGATCTGGTTCACCTGCTGGGGGTTGGCCTTGCCGCCGGTCTTCTTCATGACTTGGCCGACGAAGAAGCCGAGCACCTTGTCCTTGCCGTCGAGGTACTGCTGGACCTGGCCCTCGTTCTCGCCGATCACCTCGTCCACCACCGCCTCGATGGCGGAGGTATCGGTGATCTGCTTAAGCCCTTCACGCTCGATGACCGTGTCGGGATCGATGCCCTCGGCGTACATGGGCTCGAAGACCTGCTTGGCGATCTTGCCGGAGATGGTCTCGTCCTCGATGCGCTGCACGAGGACGCCGAGGTTCTCGGCGCTGATGGGGGATTCCGTGATGTCGCGGCCGTCCTTATTCAGGGCACCCAGCAGCTCCACCATGGTCCAGTTGGCCGCCAGCTTGGCGTCGGCACCAGTGGCCACGACCCGCTCGTAGTAGCCGGCCAGCTCCCGGCTGGTGGTGAGCACGGAGGCGTCGTAGTCCTTGAGCCCGAACTCGGTCATGAAACGCTCGCGCTTGGCGTCGGGCAGCTCGGGCAGAGAGCCCCGGGCCTCCTCCACCAGAGTCTCGGGGACGTCGAGGGGCAGCAGGTCCGGGCAGGGGAAGTAGCGGTAGTCGTTGGCCTCTTCCTTGGTCCGCATGGAGCGGGTCTCGCCCTTGTCGGCGTCCCACAGGCGGGTCTCCTGCGTGATGTGGCCGCCGTCCTCGAGCACCTCCTGCTGGCGGGCCATCTCGAAGGTGATGGCGCGCTCCACGTTACGGAAGGAGTTGAGGTTCTTCAGCTCCGTGCGGGTGCCGAACTCCTCGCTGCCCATGGGCCGGATGGAGACGTTGGCGTCGCAGCGGAAGGAGCCCTCCTGCATGTTGCCGTCGCAGATCTCCAGGTAGCGCACGATGGAGTGCAGCTTCTTGAGGTAGGCGACGGCCTCTTGCGGCGAGCGCATGTCCGGCTCCGAAACGATCTCGATGAGCGGCGTGCCGGTGCGGTTCAGGTCGATGGCGGTGACGCCTTCGCCGAAGCCCTCGTGGAGGGACTTGCCGGCGTCCTCCTCCATGTGGATGCGGGTGATGCCCACCACCTTGGGCTCGCCGTCCTCGGGCTCGGTGCGCAGCCGGCCGTGCTCGATGAGCGGCAGCTCGTACTGGGAGGTCTGGTAGCCCTTGGGGAGGTCCGGATAGAAGTAGTTCTTGCGGGCGAACACGGACCGCGGCCGCACCTCGGCCTCCACCGCCAGCCCCATCATCACCGCCATGCGCACCGCCTCGCGGTTGAGCACCGGCAGGGTGCCAGGCATGCCCAGGCACACAGGGCAGGTCTGGGTGTTGGCCTCCGCCCCGTACTGGGTGGAGCAGCCGCAGAACAGCTTGGACTTGGTGGAAAGCTGCGCGTGGACCTCGAGTCCGATGACCGGTTCGAATTCCATGATTGGTGCCTGCTCCGCTTGCCGGGCTAGAAGCCCTCGGGGATCCGGGTGTGCCAGTCGGTGGCCTGCTGGTACCGGTGGGCGGCGTTCAGCAGCAGGTCCTCCCGGAAGAAGTTCGCCATCAGGTGCATGCCCACCGGCAGCCCGCCCTCGGAGAACCCGCACGGGAAGGAGATCCCCGGCACCCCGGCCAGGTTGGCCGCGGTGGTGTAGAGGTCCGAGAGGTACATGGCAATGGGGTCGGCGGCCTTCTCGCCGATGCCGAAGGCGGCCGTGGGGCTGGTGGGCCCGGCGATGAGGTCCACCTCCTCGAAGGCCTTGGCGAAGTCGTCGCGGATGCGGGTGCGCACCTTCTGGGCCTTCAAATAGTAGGCGTCGTAGTAGCCCGCCGACAGCACGAAGGTGCCCACCATGATGCGCCGCTGCACCTCGGCGCCGAAGCCCTCGGCGCGGGTGGACTCGTACATATCCACCAGGTTCTCCGGCTCCACGGTGCGGTGGGTGTAGCGCACACCGTCGAAGCGGGCCAGGTTGGAGCTGGCCTCGGCGGCGGAGATCACCTGGTAGGTGGGGATGGCGTACGGGTAGTGCGGCAGATGGATCTCGCGGACCTCGGCGCCGAGCTCCCGGTACTGGTCCAGGGCCGCCCGCACCGCCCGCTCCACGTCCGGGGCCAGGCCCTCGGTGAAGAACTCCGCGGGCACGCCGATCACCTTGCCGGAAAGGTCTCCTTCCAGGGCCCCCGGGTAGTCGTCCACGGGGCGGTCCACGCTGGTGGAGTCGCGCTCGTCGTGCCCCGCCATGGCCCCCAGCATGTGGGCACAGTCCTCGGCCGTGGGGGCCATGGGGCCGGGCTGGTCCAGGCTGGAGGCGAAGGCCACCAGGCCGTAGCGGGAACAGCGGCCGTAGGTGGGCTTCAGGCCGGTGACGCCGCACAGCGCCGCTGGCTGGCGGATGGAGCCGCCGGTGTCGGTGCCGGTCGCGCCGGCGCACAGTCGCGCCGCCACCGCCGCCCCGGACCCCCCGGAGGAGCCGCCGGGGACGGTCTCCGTATTCCACGGGTTGCGTACCGGACCGAAGTAGCTGGTCTCGTTGGACGAGCCCATGGCGAACTCGTCCAGGTTGGTCTTGCCCACCACCACCGCGCCGGCCGCGGCGAGGCGCTCCACCACCGTTGCGTCGAAGGGCGACCGGTAGTCCTCGAGCATCTTCGAGGCGCAAGTGGTGCGGCCCTCGACGGTGGCCAGCAGGTCCTTGTGGGCGATGGGCACGCCTTCCAGGGGCCGCGCCTCGCCCCGCGCGATGCGCTCATCGGCGGCATCGGCGGCGGCCATGGCGGCCTCCCGGAAGGACTGCGTAAAGCTGTTCAGGCGGGGATCCAGCTCCTCGATGCGATCGAGATAGGCCTGGGTGACCTCGCGGCTGGAGAATTCCTTCTCCCGCAGGCCTTGCCGGATCCGGCTCAGGGTCAGTTCGCGAACCACGACAACCCCTTATTCGGTGATTGTTCAGCGGGCGGACCGCGCCCCGGGCGGGCGCGGCGTGCGGCGGGAAGCGGGGACGGGCTATTCCACCGAGCGGGGCACCCGGTAGTAGCCCTCCACCACGTCAGGGGCGCTCTTCTGAAGCTCTTCCCGGTTCCAGTCGCTGGTGACCGCGTCCTCCCGCAGGGGCTGGGAGAGATCCAGCGGGTGGGCGAGCGGGGTCACTTCCGAGGTGTCCACCTGCTCGATCTGGTCGATCAGGTCCAGGACCCGGGACAGATCCTCGGCCACGTCCGCCGCCTGCTCGGGAGCCAGGCGCAGACGGGCGAGATGGGCGACTTGTTCGGCGGTATCCCGATCCAGGGCCATCGGCGCGCCTCCTGCATTGAAAGGAGCGAAGCTACCATACCCCCCACCGGGCCTCAAGTTGAGGAGGTGCTCCACAAAAGAGGTTTTATCCCGTACAGTCCCCACCGTCACAAGGATAAGGGGGGGATGGCGGAGGCAGCCCCGCCGCCCCGTTTGGAACCAGTCCCGCGCCTCGAAGGGGGGGCGCAAGGGTGGTAGCATTGAGCGCGCATCCGGTGCGCCGGGATTTCCAAATTGCCGATGTCCCCGGCCCCTGCTAACCTACGGCGCAACGTTAGTCAGTATTTACTTATGCTACCGACCGGTTACCGCCAGCGCGGGACCGAACGGAGGATGGAACGCGGATGATTGTCGATCGCCTCATGGGGGCCTTCTCCAGCGACCTCGCCGTGGACTTGGGCACGGCCAACACCCTCATCTTTGTCCGCGGAAAGGGCATTGCCCTTTCCGAGCCTTCCGTGGTGGCCATCCGGGAAGGCGAGCGCGGCATGAAACGCATCCAGGCCGTGGGCAACGAGGCCAAGGAGATGCTCGGGCGCACGCCGGGCAGCATCACCGCCATCCGACCCATGCGGGATGGCGTCATCGCCGACTTCCAGGTCACCGAGGCGATGCTCAAGCACTTCATCCGCAAGGCCCACAGCAACCGCATCATGCGGCCGAGCCCGCGCATCATCGTCTCCGTGCCCTACGGTTCCACGCCCGTGGAGCGGCGCGCCATCCGGGAATCCGCCGAGAGCGCCGGGGCCCGTCAGGTGTTCCTCATCGAGGAGCCCATGGCCGCGGCCATCGGCGCCGGACTGCCCATCGGCGAGGCGCGGGGCTCCATGGTGGTGGACATCGGCGGCGGCACCACCGAGGTGGCCATCATCTCCCTCGGCGGCATCGTCTACTCGCAGAGCGTGCGCATGGGCGGCGACAAGATGGATGACGCCATCGTCGGCTACATCCGCCGCAAGTACAACGTGATCATCGGTGAGAGCACCGCCGAGCGCATCAAGATCCAGATCGGCAGCGCCTCCCGGGTGTCCGAGGCCGACAACCAGGAAATGAGCGTCAAGGGGCGCGACCTGGCCCGCGGCATCCCCACCACGCTGAACCTCACCACCAACGAGATCCTCGAGGCCCTCGAAGAGCCCCTCAACACCATCGTCGAGGGGGTGAAGGTGGCCCTGGAGCAGGCCCCGCCCGAGCTGGCCGGTGACATCGCCGAGCGGGGTCTGGTGCTGACCGGCGGCGGGGCGCTGATCCACTCCATGGACAAGCGGCTCATGGAGGAGTCCGACCTGCCGGTGGTGGTGGCCGAGAACCCCCTCAACTGCGTTGCCCTCGGCGGCGGACGCGCCCTGGAAGAGATCGACACCTTCCGCGACGTCTTCGCCCGCGAATAGCGCCTCCGGCCCTTCGGGAACCGGCAACACAGGTCGCCGATGGGATTCCATGCCTCCACCCGCCAATCCAGGCCCGGCGTGGCCGCCACCGTGCTGGCGGCCCTGGCGGTCCTGCTCATGGGCGCGGACAGCCGGCTGGACTGGACGGAAGGCATCCGCAGCGCCCTGCTTTCGGCCCTCTACCCCGTGCAGCGGGTGGTGAGCGCCCCCATTCTCCTCACCCAGGCGGTGACCGACGAGGTGGAGAGCCACTTCCAGGTGCACCGCAAGAACGAGGTCCTGCGGAAACGGCTTGAGCACCTGGAGGCGGAGAACCAGGAGCTCGGGGCCCTCCGCCGCGAAAACGAGCGGCTTCGTCAGCTTCTCAACGAGGCCCAGCGTCTCAAGCGCTCGGTGAGCGCGGCCCAGATCATCGCCGAGAGCCCGGACCCCTTCCACCACACGGTGACCGTCAGCCGCGGCCAGCGCCATGGGGTCCACCCCGGACAGCCCGTCCTGAGCGCACAAGGGGTGGTGGGGCAGGTAAGCAGCCGTTCCCCCCTCAGCGCGCAGGTCATTCTCCTGACCGACCCCAACAGCGGCATCCCCGTCCTGGTACGGGACTCGCGTGTCCGGGGCATCCTCGCGGGCACGGGGAGCAAGGACAAGCTGGAGCTGCGCTATGTCCCCTCCAGCGCCCGGGTGAAGACCGGGGACATTCTGGTAACCTCTGGGCTCGGGGGAGTTTTCCCCAAGGGAATCAAGGCGGCCCGGGTCGAGGAGGTGGTTCGGGACCCCCATTCCCCCTTTGCCGAGATCACTGCGCGTCCCACCGTGCCCGTCTCCCGGCTGGAGGACGTGCTGCTGCTCGAGCAGGACACCCAGGAACCGCCGGAACAGGCACGGACGGGGAACTCGGACAAGGAGGCGTCTTGAACCTAAGGGGGCATCTGGTAGTCGCTTCGAGCATCGCGCTGGCCCTTGGCCTCGGGGGGCTGCCGCTGGCGCCGTCCATCGCCTACCTCTGGCCCGACTGGGTGCTGCTGACCATCTCCTACTGGGGCCTGGCCGCCCCCCACCGCTACGGGCTGGGGGTCGCCTTCGCCGCGGGGCTGCTGCAGGACGTCTCCGCGACCACCCTGCTGGGCCTCCACGCGCTGATCTACGTGCTGGCCATGTACCTGATCATCGAGAACCACCTTCGTCTCCGCCTCCTCCATCTCTGGGGGCAGACCCTGGTCCTCTTCTTACTGGCCCTGTTCAGCGTGCTGTTTCAGATCTGGGTGGAAGGACCGACGGAGGAGCTCGGGCCCAACCTCTGGGCGGCGGTCCCGGCCGTGACCACCGCCCTGTTCTGGTCACCGGTATTCCTCCTCCTGCGCAGCCTCCGGCAGCGCTTCGCCATCGCCTGACCTGCCATGGGCCGCCCCTCTCCCCTCGGACGCCGCGGTTCGGTCTCCACCCCACTCTCCTCCCGGATGCGGCAGTTCTCCCATTTCGAGAGCCGCACCCGACTGGTGGGCCTGGGGCTGCTGGGCCTCGGCCTCCTCCTTATGGGGAGGCTGTTCTACCTGCAGATCGAGCAGTTCTTCCACTACCGCACCCTGGCGGATGAGAACCGCATCACCGTCCGCCCGGTCCCTCCCCCGCGCGGGCTAATTTACGATCGCCGCGGGAGGCTGCTGGTGGAGAACCAGCCGGCCTTCGCCCTGGAGCTGTACCCCGAGAAGGTGGACGAACCCTCCCGCGTTTTCGACCGCTTGGTGGAGGTGCTGCCCGCGGCGTCCGCCCACCGGGAGCAAATGAAGAAGCGGCTCGCCGAGAGCCCCCGCTATCAGCCCGCGGTCATTCTGAATAAGCTGACCACCGAGCAGGTTTCCAAATTCGCCGCGCAGCAGCATCGCTTCCCCAGCATCCGGATACGGGCCCGCTCCCAGCGCAACTACCTGAAGGGGGCGCGGACGGCCCATGTCCTGGGCTACCTGGGCAGCCCGAACCGGGGGGACTTCCGGGAGTTCGACCCGGACCTGTACCCCCACGGGGCCCGGCTGGGCAAGATGGGTCTGGAACGGGAGTACGAGAAACTCCTGCACGGCGCCCCGGGCCTGCGGGAGGTGGAGACCGACGCCTTCGGCCGGGTGGTGCGGGAGCTTTCCACCGAGTCCCCCGAGCCCGGCAAGAACCTGATCCTGACACTCGACCAGGATCTGCAGGCGGCCGCGCACGAGGCCCTGGCCCCGTACAAGGAGGCCTCCGCGGTGGCCCTGGACCCGGATACGGGCGGCATTCTGGCCATGGCCAGCCGCCCTACCTTCAATCCCAACGAGTTCATCGGCGGCTTCACCTCCGCAACCTGGGACAAGCTCCGTCAGGACCCCGACGAACCCCTGGTGAACCGCGCCATCCAGGGACTCTACCCACCCGCCTCCACCATCAAGCCGGTCCTCGCGCTGGCGGGGCTCCGGGAGGAGGCGGTGGACCCTTCCACGGAACTCACCTGCAACGGTACCTTCAATACCGGCCAGGACGACCACACCTTCCACTGCTGGAAAACCCGCGGCCACGGCCCCATGACCGTGGACCAGGCGGTGGTGGAATCCTGCGACGTCTATTTCTACAAGCTGGCGGACCGCCTCGGTATCGACCCCATCCACGAGGCTTTGGATGCCTTTGGCCTGGGTGCCCCGACGGGGGTCGACCTCCCGGGGGAGCGCCGGGGGCTCAACCCGGACCCACAGTGGAAGCGCCGCAACCGCGGAACCGTCTGGTATCCCGGTGAGACCATCATGACCTCCATTGGCCAGGGCTACATGCAGGCCACCCCGCTGCAGCTGGGCACCCTCACCGCGGCCCTCGCCAACGGGGGGCACCGGGTTACGCCGCATCTGGTCCACGGGATCCAGGACCCCGTCACCAGGAAGGTGGACTACCGGGAGCCGGAGAAGACCCCCATCGACCTGGTGGACGAGGAATCCCTTCAATTGGTTCGGGACTCCATGCGCCGGGTGGTGGGCTCCCTCCATGGCACGGCCCACTCCATCGCCGGGGGCTGGATCCCGGTGGCCGGCAAGACGGGCACCGCCCAGGTGGTCCGCATTGATCGGGACAGAGAGGAACAGCTGGACCCCGAGGAGAAGGCGCGCAAGCTACGGGACCACGCCTTGTTCCTGGCCTTCGCCCCGGTGGAAGATCCGCAGATCGCCGTGGCGGTGGTGGTGGAGCACGGCATCAGCGGCGGCAAGTCGGCCGCACGGGTGGCCCGGTACATCATCGACAGCTACTTCGGCGGGAAACCCTGATGGCCCTTCTGAGCCCGGACAGCCCTTGGCGGCGCTTCGACTGGCCCTACTTCCTGCCCATCCTGGGCCTGGCCATCATCAGCCTGATCGTCCTCTACAGCGCCGGCGAACGGGATGCGGGGCTGGTGCTGGGGCAGAGCGCCCGCATGTCCATCGCCTTCGGCGCCTTCTTCCTCGCCGCCGCCATTCCCCCGCGCCTGTTCGCCCTGCTGGCCCCGTACCTGTACGCGGGCACCCTGTTGCTGCTGGTACTGGTGCCTCTCATCGGCAGTTCCGGCATGGGGGCCCAGCGCTGGATCGAGCTGGGGCCGGTCACCATCCAGCCCTCGGAGATCATGAAGCTCGTCCTGCCCATGGCCCTGGCCGCCTTCCTGAGCCACCAGGACTATCCCCCGAAACCGACGGTGCTGGCCGCCTGCCTGGCCATAATCCTGCTCCCCACCGGTCTGGTCATGATGCAGCCCGACCTCGGCACCTCCGTGCTTATCGGGGCGTCGGGCCTGGTGATCCTGTTCCTCGCTGGCGCCCATTGGGGCTATTTCGCCGGCCTGGCGGCCCTGGTCCTGGCGGCCCTGCCCCCCGCCTGGTACATGCTCCACGACTACCAGCGCCAGCGGGTGCTCGGCTTCCTGAACCCGGAGGCGGACCCCCATGGATCCGGGTACCACATCATCCAGAGCAAGATCGCCATCGGCTCCGGGGGGATGACCGGCAAGGGATGGCTCAACGGTACCCAGGCCCAGCTGGACTTCCTGCCCGAGCGCCACACCGATTTCATCTTCGCCGTGTTGTCCGAGGAGTTCGGCCTGATCGGGGGGGTGGCCCTGCTGAGCCTGTACCTGCTGCTCACCATGCGGGGACTGGTGATCGCCTTCCGCAGCCGGGACATCTACAGCCGCCTGGTGGCCGGCGGCATCTCCACCATCTTCTTCTTCTACGTGGTCATCAACATCGGCATGACCACGGGCCTCATGCCGGTGGTGGGTGTGCCGCTGCCCCTGGTGAGCTTTGGTGGCTCCTCCCTCCTGGCCCTGCTGGGCGGCCTGGGCCTGGTGATGGGCGTCAGCATGCGCCGGGGACGATGAAGGGGGGCACGGGCCGTGGTACTATTTTTGTCATCCGGCGTCTGTCGCCGCTTGTCCACCAGTCAGCCAAGGATCCTGCGCGTCCCGAACATGGCCGCCCTGCCATCGCCTTGCATCCCCACCTCCGGACCCCCGAGGATCGGTGGCCGATCGGGGGTCTCCTTGCTGGGGGCCCTTCTGGCCTTCCTGGTCGCCGGCTGCGCCACCCATCCCGGGGAGGGGCATGGGCCGAGCGGCGCCACATCCGGAGGGAACAAGACCAGCCCCTACAAGGTGAACGGCGACTGGTATCACCCCCTCCGAACCGCCCGGGGGTATCAGGAGGAGGGGCTCGCTTCCTGGTACGGCGACAAGTTCCACGGCCGCCCTACCGCCAACGGCGAGGTATTCGACATGCACCTGCCCACGGCGGCGCACAGGACGCTCCCCTTACCCACGCTCGTCCGCGTCACCAATTTGGAGAACGGCCGCTCCACGCAGGTGCGGGTGAACGACCGGGGGCCCTTCGTGGATACCCGGGAACGGATCATCGACCTGTCCTATGCCGCGGCCAAGCGCCTGGGCATGAACAAGCAGGGAGTGGCGCGGGTGCAGGTGGAGGCCATTGGCGGCCCCGGGTTGGAGGGCCCTGCACGCGCCCGGAACGGGGCCGACGGCGGCGGGGACCGGGTCTACCTGCAGGTGGGAGCCTTCCGGGAGGAGGGCAACGCCGAGCGGCTAAGGCGGCGCCTCCGGGACCTGGACCTGGATCCGGTGGAGATTGCCAACGCCCGTCAAGACGGCGCCCCCCTGTTCCGCGTCCGGATCGGTCCTCTGCCCGGCGTGGGCCGGGCGGACGACCTGGCCCAGCACCTCCACCGGCAGGGGCTGCCCACGGGGCACCTGGTCCGGGACTAACCCCGCCCCAGCCCCCCGGCCCCCACACCGGACCCCTTGAACGGGCCCCCGGCCTGCCCCGGTTGCCCTTCGCAGGAATACCGAGCAATCCCGCAAGGCGAAAGGGCGGGCGCCCGTCGCTGGGATACTGCGTAGGCCGCTCCGGAAGGGAGCGCATTTCCGCGGCGGTACACTGGCCGTGCAACAACAACCCGACGGAACCGATGTGCCGATGATCCATTGTCCAACCCCATTCCGCTGGCTGCTGCCGGCCCTTTTGCTCCTTGCTCTGCCCGCCGCCGGGTCCGCGGTCCCCGAGCCGCCGTCGGTGGAAGGGCATTCCGCCTTCCTGATGGACCTCCGCTCCGAGCGGGTGCTGGCCAGCCAGGCGGAGACAGAGGCTTGGCACCCGGCCAGCCTGGCCAAGCTTATGACCCTCTATACCGCCTTCACCGCCCTGGAGGAGGGGCTCATTTCCCCCGACGACAAGGTCCGGGTGAGCAAGGAGGCCTGGCGCACCAAGGGCTCCCGCATGTTCCTGGAAGCGGGGAGCGAGGTGCCCCTGCAGCGGATCCTGAAGGGCATCGCGGTGCAGAGCGGCAACGACGCCTGCGTCGCCCTGGCCGAGCACGTGGCGGGCTCCGAACAGGCCTTCGTGGAGCTCATGAATGAGCACGCCCGGGAGCTGGGCCTGGAGGATACCCGCTTTGCCAACGCCACCGGCCTGCCCACCGAGGGGATGCAGACCACCGCGCGGGACATGGCCCACCTGTCGGCGGCCCTGATCCGGGAGTTCCAGGACCGCTACCCCATGTTCGCCGTCCGCAAGATGACCCACAACGAGGTCACCCAGTACAATCGCAACCGCCTCCTATGGTGGGACGAGTCAGTGGACGGCCTGAAGACGGGCCATACCGAGGCGGCGGGGTACTCTTTGGTGGCCTCTGCGGAGCGGGAGGGTATGCGCCTGGTCTCGGTGGTCATGGGCACCGACAGCGAGCGGGCGCGGGCCAAGGAGTCGCAAGAGCTGCTGGACTACGGCTTCCGGCACTTCCGCACCTTCAAGCTGTACAAAGCCGGGGAACCCCTGCACGAGGTCCGGGTCTGGAAGGGCGACCGGGATAACGTCCGGGTGACCCTGCCGCAGGATCTGTACGTCACCCTGCCCCGCAACCAACGGGACCGGCTGGAGGTGACCCTCGACTTCAGCACGCCCCTGACGGCGCCGGTGGCGCAGGGGGCGGATGTGGGCCGCCTTACGGCCAGCCTGGAGGACCGCACCCTGGCCACCGCACCCCTGACCACCCTGGAGGAGGTTCCCACCGGGGGCTTCTTCCGGCGTACCCTCGATACCTTCCGGGCCTGGTTCACGGAGTAGCGTTTTGTCCGAGCCCACACCCATCGCCTATGTGAACGGGACGTTCCTGCCCCTTTCGGAAGCCCGGGTTTCCATCCTGGACCGGGGCTTCCAGTTCGCCGACGGCGTCTACGAGGTCATCCCCGTCTATGGCGGCAGGCCCTTTCGCCTGGACGCCCATCTGGGGAGGCTGGAGCGCTCCCTGCGGGAGATCGGCATGGCGCCCCCCATGGACCGGGAGGCCCTGGGGGAGCAGGTGCGGGAGCTCATCGCGCGCAACGAGGGACGGGACTGCCAGGCCTACATCCAGGTCACCCGCGGGGAGGCGCCCCGGAACCATCCCTTTCCCGACGCGGTCCACCCCACCGTGGTCATGACCTGCACGCCGGTGACCCCGGTGCCCGAGGAATGGATCCGCGAAGGGGTCTCCGTGATAACGGCGGAGGACATCCGCTGGGCGCGCTGCGACATCAAGTCCATCGCCCTGCTCCCCAACGTAATGATGCGCCAGAAGGCGGCCGAATCCGGGGCCTTCGAGGCCCTCTGGGTCCACCAGGGGCAAGTCATGGAGGGCGCGGCCTCGAACATCTTCGCCGTGTTCGGCGGGCGGGCCGTGACCCCGCCCGACGGCTCGCGGGTTTTGCCCGGGATCACCCGCGACGTGGTCCTGGAGCTGGCCGCCGAGCAGGATCTCCCGGTGGCTTCCGGGGAGATCGACGCGGCGGACCTGCCGCATGCGGAGGAGATCTGGGTCACCTCCAGCACCAAGGAGGTGCTGCCGGTGACCCGGCTGGACGGCGAGCCCGTGGGCAAGGGGCGCCCCGGGCCCCTCTTCCGCACCGTGCTGGACGCCTACCGGGCCCGCATCCGGGAGCTGCGGGCCCGAGCCGAGGAGGAACAGCCATGAGCGAGCAATGCCCGCTCGGTGGGGCCCAGGTGGAGTACCCCATCCCCTACACCGTCAAGGCCTTCGGCGCCAACGCCGCCGGCTTCCCGGAGCGGGTGCGGAAGGCGGTGGAACAGCACGCCGCCCTCGGCACCCACGCGGTGCACACCCGCGAGAGCCGCAACGGCCGCTACATCAGCGTCTCCTGCGCCTTCCAGGCCGAGAGCCGGGAGCAGTTGGATGCCATCTATGCCGACCTCCAGTCCGATCCCGACGTCCTCGCCGCCCTCTGAAGACGAGGGGGAGCCCCGGCTCCGCGACCTTGGCCACCGGGAGTACGGCTTGGTCTGGGAGGCCATGCGCGCCTTCACCGCGGAGCGGACGGCCGAGACCCCGGACGAGCTGTGGCTGGTGGAGCACCCCCCCGTGTTCACCCAGGGCCGCAACGGGCGCCCGGAGCATCTGCTGAACATCACCGGCATCCCCGTGGTGGAGACCGACCGGGGCGGCCAGGTCACCTACCACGGCCCCGGGCAGGTGGTGGCCTACCCGCTGCTGGATCTGCGCCGACGCGGCTGGGGGGTGCGGCACTACGTAGCGGCCCTGGAGCAGGCGGTGATCGACCTGCTCGCCGACTACGGACTGGCCGGGGTGCGCAAGGAAGGCGCGCCGGGGGTCTACCTGGATCGCCCCGGCCTGCCCAAGATCGCGGCCATCGGGCTTCGGGTCCGGGGCGGCTGCACGTACCACGGGGTGAGCCTGAACCTGACCAACGACCTCGAGCCGTTCACCATGATCAACCCCTGCGGATACGCGGGCATGGCCGTCACCCGCATCGGCGACCACGTTCCCGGGCTGGACGCGGAGGCCGCCAAACGGGCCTTCACGTCCGCCCTTCTGCACCAATTCCGTCCATCGCAGGAGTCCGTCCATGGCCGATAGCCGCCGGGACGCCGAAGCCGCCCCCGGGGAGGAGGCCGCCAATCCCCACCCCGGCAAGGGCGAGTACAAGATGCGCAAGGCGCGCTTCGACCGCACCCAGGAGGACCTGGGCCGCAAGCCGCGCTGGCTGCGCGTACGCTCCCCCTCCGATCCCCGCGTCCACGAGATCAAGGACATCCTGCGCAGCCACGAGCTGCACACCGTCTGCGAGGAGGCCTCCTGCCCCAACCTTGGGGAATGCTTCGGCGGGGGAACGGCCACCTTCATGATCCTCGGCGAGGTGTGCACGCGGCGCTGCTCCTTCTGCGACGTGGCCACGGGGCGGCCCGCGCCGCCCGACCCGCTGGAGCCCGCCCACCTGGCCGCCGCCGTGGCGGAGATGGGTCTCGACTTCGCGGTGATTACCTCCGTGGACCGCGACGACCTCACGGATGGCGGCGCCGGCCAGTTCGCCGAGGTGATCCGCCTGCTGCGGGACCAGTGCCCGGACACGGGCATCGAGATCCTCACCCCCGATTTCCGCGGCTGCGAGGAGGAGGCCCTGGCCCGCCTGGCGGAGCATCCCCCCACCGTCTTCAACCACAACGTGGAGACGGTGCCGGAGCTGTACTACACCGTGCGCCCCAGCGCCGACTACGGCCGCTCCCTGGGCCTGCTGCGCCGCTTCCGCGAGGTGGTTCCGGACGTGCCCACCAAGTCGGGGCTCATGCTGGGCCTCGGCGAGGAGCTGGATCAGGTGCGCCGGGTCATGTCCGACCTGCGCGCCCACGGGGTGGACATCCTCACCTTGGGCCAGTACCTGGCGCCGAGCGGCCACCACCACCCGGTGCGCGCCTACATCCACCCCGACACCTTCAAACGGCTGGAGGAGGAAGCCCTGGAGCTCGGCTTCCTGAGCGTCAACGCCGGCCCCCTGGTGCGCTCCTCCTACCACGCGGGAGATCACATTCCCGGGCGGCCCTCGCCGCTTCCCGATTGACAGTCCGCCGCTTCCGCCTGATACGCTGAAGCTCCAACTTTTATAACTGCCTGCGGGCAAAGAGCGCCCGGGGCAAACCGCGCGAAGGAAAGGTTCATGGAAAACCGCATAACCGTACCTGCCCACCGAACCGGCCTGCGGGCAATGCTGATCATGGCCATGACGGGGGCCCTGTTCGCCGGCTCCGCCGTCGCCCAGATGGGCCCAGGGGGCGGAGGCGGAGCTCCCGGGGGGGGACAGCCTTCCATGAGCGAGGAGGACCGCCAGGAGCTCCAACAGGCCCAGCAGCAGGTACAGAAGCTCCAGCAGCGGCTCGGCGAGATCCAGCAGCAGGCTCTGGATAACAACCCCGAGCTGCAGGAGCAGCAGAAGGAGCTGGAGGCCCTGCTCAAGGAGAAGATGCAGGACAAGGGCACCAGCCCGGACAAGGATCTCGACCGCATGAAGGAGATCCGCAAGGATCTGAACGAGAACCAGGACATGGCGGAGGAAGAACGCCGGCAGCTCATGCAGGAGTTCCAGCAGAAGGCCCAAGGCTTCCAGCAGGCCCAGCAGCAGGCCATGCAGGACCCCGAGGTCCAGGAGGCCCGGGAGCAATTCCGCGATGACCTGCTTGCCGCCATGGAAGAGGAGGATGCCAAGGCCGAGCAGCTCATCCAGGATCTGGAGCAGGCCCAGAAGGAGTTCCAGCAGCTGATGTCCGAGCGCTTCTCCGGCCCGGGTGGCGGCCAGGGCGCCCCGCAGGGCGGCGGCGGCCAGGGCGGCGGCGCCGGCCAGATGCAGTAGGCCGGCCCCACAGCCGGACCTTCCCTTACCGCCCCCGGGCCTTCCCCGGGGGCGGTTTTTTGTGTAATCCTTCGACCTTCCGGACACTCCGGGAGGCCTCCTCGGCCTGCCGGCCCCAGCCCGCCCTTCGCGAGGTCCGATGAAGCGGTCCCCTCAACGGCTCCTTCTCGCCATCGTCGCACTCCCGGCCATGGCCGCCCCGGCCCCGGCCCAGGAGACCGAGGAGGGCCCGGTCACCATGGAGGCGGATCGCATCTCCCTGGACGGCAACCGGGTCCAGGCCTGCGGCAACGTCCAGACCCGGCGGGACGGCACCCGGATGGAGGCGGACCGCGTCACCTACCGGCGGGACACCGGCTGGGTGGACCTGGAGGGCGATATCCGCGTCCGGGACGCCGGCTACGAGGCCACCGCCCCCTCCGCCCGCCTGAACCAGGAGACGGGGCTGGGGGAGATCCGGGAGCCACGCCTGCACCTCCTGGACAGCGATGCCTGGATCCTGGGGGAGCGCCTGGACCGCTACGCCCCCGAGCGGTTCCGCATGGACAGCGCCATGTACACCGCCTGCGCCCCCGACGCCCCGCCCTGGGCACTGCGCTCCGGCACCATCTACGTGAACCAGGAATCGTCCTTCGCCCATCACTGGAACACCCGCCTGGAGCTGGCGGGGATCCCCGTGCTCTATACCCCCTACTTCGGCCACTACACCGACGAGGAGCGGCACACAGGCTTTCTCTATCCCTCCGTCGAATTCTCCGGCAGCCGCGGAACCGACATCACGGTGCCCTTCTACTGGAATATCGCCCCCCAGATGGACGCCACCCTGGGCCTGCGCAACATGACGGCCCACGGCCTCATGCCCCAGCTGGAGCTCCGCCACCTGGGAAAGGACGTGGAAACCCGCGTGTACGGTGAGCACTTGGCCGACGACAAGGCGACCGGCGACGACCGCTACTACTACGCGGCGGAGCAGCGGGGGACCCTGCCGGGCGATGTGGGCTATCTGCTGGATGCGGAGCGGGTAAGCGACCCGGAATACCTATCCCTGTTCGGCCGCGACCTGGAGCGCGGCTCCCAGCGCTACCTGACCTCGGTGCTCTCCCTGTCCCGGGGGTGGGGGAACTACCGGGCGGACGCTAGCTTCACCTACCTGCAGGACCTGCAGGACTTTAACGCCCCGGACACCCTGCAGGCGCTCCCTCGGCTGAGCCTGCAGGGGGACCAGCCCCTGTTCGGGGCCTTCCCCGGCTATCTGGAGCTGGAGGGAGAGTACGTGCATTTCTACCGCGAGGAGGGGGATCGGTACCACCGCTCTTTCGTGGACCCCTCCCTGAGCCTTCCCCTGGACACCCGCTACGGCTCCATCGAGCCCCGGGCGGGCGTCCACGCCACCGCCTACCGGCGTTCCGGGGGCACCCCCGGAACGGGCGACCGGGACCAGACACGCACGCTGCCCCATTTCAGCCTGCGGGCGGACAGTCGGATCCACCGCATCTGGGACTTCGGCGGCGGGGCCGTTCGCCACTCCATCGAGCCCGAGCTGTTCTACCTCTACATTCCCTATGAGGACCAGGACGACCTGCCGGTCCTGGACACCAAGGCCTCGCCCCTGCGCTTCGACGACCTGTTCGAGATGAACCGCTTCTCCGGCATCGACCGCATCAACGACGCCAACCAGCTCACCACCGCCCTGACCAACCGCGTGGACGCCAAGCGGGGGCAGCGGCACTGGGAGGCGGGCCTCCTGCGCCTGGGGCAGATCCACTATTTCCGGGACCGCCGGGTCACCCTGGATCCGGGTACGGAGCGGACGACCAGCGCCACCTCCAACTACTTCGCGGAGTTCGGCCTTCGGCCCATTCCCGAGGTCGCCCTTCGGGGGGCCCTGGAGTATGATCCGGACCGGCCGGCCTTCGCCCTGAACCAAATGGACTATTTCCAGTCCCAGCTGACAGCGTCGCACCCGTCCGGCCACCGGTTCAGCGCCCGGTACCTGGTCCGGAACGCCTTTGCCGATGGCTCCCCCGAAACCGTTACCGAGGAATACCGCACCGCCGCCCAGGTGGACCTCGGACCCAGCTGGGACGCCTTCGGCCGGTATCGGTATTCGGCCTTGTTCCGGGAGCCGTTGGAGCGAGAAATCGGGTTGGACTATCATGCCGGATGCTGGGGCGTTCGCCTCGCCTACCAGGACCGCCTATTGCGCCGGAGCGAGGCGGGCGAGCGCGACACCACCGTGTACCTGACGGTCCGCCTACGGACCCTCGGGGAGTTCGAGTTCGGCACCGACCCCAGCGACCTCCAATAGACCACTTCACCGATCTGACAGCCAGCTTGCGGGAGCCCGACCAGTTGCCAAACACGCCAGCGAACCCCCGTTTCCGGATCCGCCGCCTGGGCCGATCCCTGTTCCTGACGCTCGCCCTGGGGGCGGCGTTCTTGGCGTCCTCCCCCGCTCCCGCCGCCCAGCTCGTGGACCGGATCGTAGCGGTGGTCAACGACGAGGCCATAACCGCCACCGAGCTGGAGCAGGCCCTCCAGCAATCCATCTCCAACCTCCGCCAGCGCATGGGCCCCGGGAACCTGCCGCCCCGACAGGTGCTGCGCCGCCAGCTCCTGGACCGTCTGATCATCGACCGCATCCAGCTGCAGCGAGCCCGGGAGCGGGGCATTCAGGTATCCGCCCAGGAGGTGGACCAGGCCATCAGCCGGGTCGCCCGGCAGAACAACATGGCCCCCGGGCAGTTCCGCCAGGCCCTGCGCCGCCAGGGCATCGACTTCGGCCAGTACCGGGAGCGCCTGGAGGAGCAGATCCTGCGCAGCCGCCTTCAGGACCGGGAGGTGCGCTCCAAGGTGCACGTGACCGACGAGGAGGTGGAAAGCTACCTGGCCCGGAAGGGTCAGGGCGGCCGCCAGCGCTACGAATACGAGCTGCAGCACATCCTGGTGGAGGTGCCGGAGCAGGCCTCCCCGGAGGAGACCGACCGCCTGCGGACCAAGGCCGAAGGGCTCCGGGAACGCATTCGCGGCGGCGAGCAGTTCGGCAAAGTGGCCGCCGCCGAGTCGGACGGCCAGAACGCCCTGGAGGGCGGCGCGCTGGGCTGGTTCCAGCCCGGCGAGCTTCCGGCGCCGGTGCTGGCGGAGGTAGAGGCCGTGGAGCCCGGGCACCTGTCCCGGGTGGTGCGGACGCCCAGCGGCTTCCACCTGTTCAAGGTCACCGACCGGCGGGCCGAGGAATCCGCGCAGGAGACCCAGGTGAAGGCCCGCCACATCCTCCTGCGCACCGACAGCGGTCGCAGTGAGCGCGAGGCCCGCCGCCTGGCGGGGGACCTGCTGCAGCGCGTGCGCAGCGGGCAGGGAGACTTCGCGGCGCTGGCCCGGCAGTTCTCCGACGGGCCCTCGGCCCGGGACGGCGGGGCGCTGGGCTGGATCAGCCGCGGCGAGATGGTGCAGCCCTTCGAGGAACTGGTGTTCTCCCTGGAGCCGGGCACCTACGGCGGACCCGTGCGGACCCAGCACGGGATCCACATCGTCGAGGTCCAGGAGGAGCGGCAGAAGACCATCGACCCCGAGGACCGCCAGAAGGCCGCCCAGAACGCCCTGCGCACCCGCAAGACCCGGGAGCGCATGGACCAGTGGCTCCGCCAACTGCGGGCCCAGGCCTACGTGGACATTCGCCTCGATGAGCGATGATCCCAGGCACAAAACCGGCGGCGCGGCGGTGGCCCCGGGTGCAGCTCCCGTTTTCCCGGGCATTCTTGACCGTACCGGCGGTTTTCCCACCGCATGCCGATTAGGGGTGTCATGCGACTCGACCTGTTCCTGAAGACCACCCGCCTGATCAAGCGCCGCCCCCTGGCCAAGGAGGCGGCGGAGGCCGGCTGCATCAGGCGCAACGGCCGCCCGGCCAAGGCCGGTGACGAGGTCAAGGCGGGGGACCGTCTGGTCATCGACCTCGCCAACCGGCATGTTGAAGTGGAGGTCCTTGCCGAACCGCCCAAGCAGGTGCGCAAGGACGAGGTGGACCGGTACATCCGGGTCCTTTCCGCCAACGAAGGGAGCTCCGGAGCATGACCACCCGACCCATGGCCGTTACCCCCGGCGACCCCGCCGGGATCGGGCCCGACCTGGTCCTCCAGGCCGCGGCCGACGCCGCCTGGCCGGGCGGCCTGGCCGTCTTCGCCGACCCCGAGGCCCTGGCCCGCCGGGCGCGGGAGCTGGGGCTGGTGGTGGGCCTCCACGAGTGGCACCCCGGGGAGTCGCTGCCCTGCACGGGCCTCGCGGTGCACCCGGTCCCCCTGGCGCAGCGCGCCGAGCCCGGCCGGCCGGACCCGGCCAACGCCCCCGCCACCCTGGCCGCCCTGGACCGGGCGGTGACGGCGGTCATGGAGGGACACTGTCAGGGCCTGGTCACCGGCCCCATCAGCAAGGCCGTGATCAGCGAGGGGACCTCCCTGCCCTTCTCCGGCCACACGGAATACCTGGCCGAGCGCGCCGGGGCCTCCCACCCCGTCATGATGCTCGTGGGGGGCAACCTGCGCGTGGCCCTGGTCACCACCCACCTTCCCCTGCGCGCCGTGCCCGACGCCGTCACCCCGGAGCGGGTCAAGCGGACCGTGCGCACCGTGGCCGAGGCGCTGGCCAACGATTTCGCCGTGCTCGAGCCCCACATCCTGGTGACGGGGCTCAACCCCCACGCCGGCGAGGGCGGCCACCTGGGGGACGAGGAGCAGCGGATCATCGGACCGGCCCTCGACGCCGTGCGTGCCGAACTGGGGGCCAGCGCCCAGGTGGAAGGCCCCGTCCCCGGGGACACCGCCTTCACTCCGCGCTGCCTGCGCGAGGCGGACGCGGTGATCTGCATGTACCACGATCAGGGGCTGGGCCCGCTCAAGCAGCAGGCCTTCGGCGGGGCGGTGAACGTCTCCCTGGGGCTGCCCTTCGTGCGCACCTCCGTGGACCACGGCACCGCCTTCGATCTGGCGGGAAGCGGCAACGCCGGCGGTGGCAGCTTCCGCGAGGCCATCGCCCTGGCCCGTACCCTGTCGGCGAACCGCGCCCGCGCCAACGAGTAGGCGGGCCATGGAAAAGCACCGCCCCCGCAAGCGCTTCGGCCAGAACTTCCTGCGCGACGGCAACATCGCGCGCAAGATCCTGGACGCCCTGGACCCGGACCCCGCCGACGCGGTGGTGGAGATCGGCCCCGGCGAAGGCGCCCTGACCCGGCTGCTGCTGGAGCGGCTCGACCGTCTCGACGCCATCGAGCTGGACCGCGACCTCATCCCCGCCCTGGAGGGCCTCGCCGGGGGCGACCGGCTGCGCGTCCAGGCCGCCGACGCCCTGGCCTTCGACTTCCGGGCCCTGGCGGCGGAGCGCGGCAGGCGCCTGCGGGTGGTGGGCAACCTGCCCTATAACATCTCCACCCCGCTGCTGTTCCACCTCCTGGACCAACGCGACGCCCTTTCGGACATGCACTTCATGCTGCAGCGCGAGGTGGTGGACCGGCTGGCGGCGCAGCCCGGTACCAAGACCTACGGCCGGCTGTCCGTTATGGCCCAGCTGGACTGCGCGGTTACCTCTTTATTTCGGGTGCCACCGGGTGCATTCTATCCCGTACCGCAGGTGGAATCGGCCGTGGTTCGCCTCCGCCTGCGGCCGGAAGACGCCCCCCGCCCCCGGGATCGGACCCGCTTTGCGGAGGTGGTGACCCGTGCCTTCCAGGCCCGGCGCAAGACCCTGCGCAACGCGCTCCGCGGCCTTTGCGACCCCTCCTGCCTTGAAGCGGCGGACATCGATCCCCATCTACGGGCGGAATCGCTCGCGGTGGACGACTTCATCCGGCTGGCGGACCGCGTTACCGAAGGCGCGGGGAGGCCGGCGGAATCTTGAACCGACCCCATGGTCAAACCGAAGGGTTCCTTGATGCAGGCAGGGAGCAAGGGATGAGCACCGAGGACCCATCGACCCTGACGGATAACCCGGTCGAGCCCGAGGAAGAGGAGGAGGTCGGCAGACCCTCCCTTTACAAG
The DNA here is from genome assembly GCF_001399755.1 of Thiohalorhabdus denitrificans. Taxonomy (NCBI): domain Bacteria; kingdom Pseudomonadati; phylum Pseudomonadota; class Gammaproteobacteria; order Thiohalorhabdales; family Thiohalorhabdaceae; genus Thiohalorhabdus; species Thiohalorhabdus denitrificans. Next base: position 158,594 of record NZ_LJCP01000008.1, read on the forward strand.
GTGCTCCTACTCAACGACGATTTCACCCCGATGGAATTCGTGGTGGAAGTTCTGCAACGATTCTTCGGAAAGGACCGCGAAACGGCCACCCGGATCATGTTGCAGGTGCACCATCACGGTAAGGGTGTCTGCGGGGTCTACCCCTACGACATCGCCGAGACCAAAGTGAACCAGGTTGTGGATTACGCCCGCAGCAACGAGCATCCCCTCCAGTGCACGATGGAAAAGGAATAGGCTGCGATGATAAGCGACGAGCTCGAATTCACGCTCAACCGAGCTTTCCAAGAGGCACATAAACGCGGCCACGAGCTGATGACCGTGGAGCATCTCCTGTACGCGCTCCTGGAGAACCCCTCCGCGGCCGAGCTGCTGCGTGCCTGTGCCGTCGAGATCCCCGCACTGGAGCGCAAGCTGGACCAGTTCCTGGACGAATCCGTCCCCTCGGGGAGCGGCAACCCGGCGGAGACCCGGCCCACCAACGGCTTCCAGCGGGTCATCCAGCGCGCCGTGCACCACGCCCAGAGCGCCGGCCTGCGCGAGGTGACCGGCAACCGGGTGCTGGTGGCCATCTTCTCCGAGAAGGACAGCTTCGCCGCCTACTTCCTGCAGCAGGCCGGGCTGACCCGCATGGACGCGGTCAACTACATCAGCCACGGCATCACCAAGACCAAGAGCAACGAGTCCGAGCAGCAGGAAGAGGGCCAGGCCGAGGAGGGCGAGGAGAAGTCCCGCGGGGGCAGCCCGCTGGAGCGCTTCGCCACCAATCTCAACGAGAAGGCGACGGCGGGCAAGATCGACCCGGTCATCGGCCGCGACTCCGAGATCGCCCGCACCAGCCAGATCCTGTGCCGCCGGCGCAAGAACAACCCGCTGTTCGTGGGCGAGCCCGGCGTGGGCAAGACCGCCATCGCCGAGGGCCTGGCCCTGAAGATCACCGAGGGCGAGGTCCCCGCCCTGCTCGAGGATGCGGTGGTCTACGCCCTCGACATCGGCGCCCTGCTGGCCGGCACCAAATACCGGGGCGACTTCGAGGAGCGCCTCAAGGCAGTGCTCAAGGCGCTCAAGAAGCAGCCCCACGCCATCCTGTTCATCGACGAGATCCATACGGTGATCGGTGCGGGCGCGGCGAGTGGGGGCACCATGGACGCTTCCAACCTGCTCAAGCCGGCGCTGGCCTCCGGTGAGCTCAAGTGCATCGGCTCCACCACCTACGAGGAGTACCGCAACTACTTCGAGAAGGACCGGGCCCTGTCCCGGCGCTTCCAGAAGATCGATGTGGAGGAGCCTTCCGTCGACGAGACCATCTCCATCCTGGAGGGGCTCAAGGCGCGCTACGAGAAGCACCACCAGGTGCGCTACACCAAGCCGGCCCTGCACGAGGCCGCCGAGCTGTCGCACCGCTACCTGCACGGCCGCTATCTGCCGGACAAGGCCATCGACCTCATCGACGAGGTGGGCGCCGCCATGCGGCTGCGGCCCAAGACCAAGCAGCGCAAGACGGTAGGCCCCAAGGACGTGGAGGAGGTGCTGGCCAAGATGGCGCGCATCCCGTCCAAGAGTGTCTCCCGGGACGACCGTGAGGCCCTCAAGAACCTGGACCGCGACCTGAAGCTGGCGGTATTCGGCCAGGACGAGGCCATCAGTCAGGTCTCCACGGCCATCAAGCTGTCCCGCTCCGGGCTGCGCGAGCCGGAGAAGCCCATCGGCTCCTTCCTGTTCGCCGGCCCCACCGGCGTGGGCAAGACCGAGGTGAGCCGGCAGCTCGCGGCCACCATGGGCCTGGAGCTGATCCGCTTCGACATGAGCGAGTACATGGAGGCGCATACCGTTTCCCGGCTCATCGGCGCGCCTCCGGGCTACGTGGGCTTCGACCAGGGCGGGCTGCTCACCGAGGCGGTGAACCGCAACCCGCACTCCGTGGTGCTGCTCGACGAGATCGAGAAGGCCCACCCGGATCTGTACAACGTCCTGCTGCAGATCATGGACTACGGCAAGCTCACGGATAACAACGGTCGCCAAGCGGACTTCCGCAACGTGGTGCTGATCATGACCACCAACGCGGGCGCGGAGGCCATGAGCAAGAAGTCACTGGGCTTCATCGAGTCCTCCACCGAGAGCGCCGGCGCGGACGCCATCCACCGCACCTTCTCGCCGGAGTTCCGCAACCGGCTGGATGCCACGGTGTTCTTCCAGCCGCTGGCCCGCGAGGTGGTCGCCCAGGTGGTGGACAAGTTCGTCAGCCAGCTGGAGCAGCAGCTCTCCGAGCAGGGCGTGGAGATCGAGGTGGACGAGGCGGCCCGCAACTGGCTGGCCGAGCGGGGTTACGATCCCGCCATGGGCGCCCGCCCCATGGGCCGGGTGATCCAGGAGCAGATCAAGAAGCCCCTCGCCGACGAGCTCCTGTTCGGCAAGCTGTCCGAAGGCGGCAAGGTGATGGTGAGCCTGGAAGGCGACGAGCTCACCTTCTCCTTCCCTGAGACCCCCGAGGCCACCGAGCCCGTGGAGGCCTAGGGCCACCGGCAAGGCAAGGGCGGACCCCCGGCGGGCCCGCCCTTTTTGTCTCCGGGCATACCCTTCAGCCGAGGGAGGGAGCCGTGTACCTCCTGGACCCCAACGCACCCTTCCCCACCTTCCCCGACCCGCGGCACGCTTCCAGCCCCGAGGGCATCGTCGCCATCGGCGGGGACCTGGGGGTGGACCGCCTGATTCAGGCCTACCGCCAGGGCATCTTCCCCTGGTACAACGAGTACGAGCCCATCCTCTGGTGGAGCCCGGACCCCCGTCTGGTGCTCTATCCGGAACGGCTGCACGTCAGCCGCAGCCTGCGCAAGGCCTTCCGCCGCGGCGACCTGACCTTCACCTTCGACCGGGACTTCTCCGGGGTAATGCGAGGCTGCGCGGAACCGCGGGGCACCACCCCGGAATCCGCGGGAACCTGGCTGAACGGGGAGATGATCGCCGCCTACGAGCGCCTCCACGCCCACGGCCTGGCCCATTCCACCGAGGCCTGGGACCGGGAGGGGCGGCTGGTGGGGGGACTGTACGGCGTGGCGCTGGGCCGCGCCTTCTTCGGGGAATCCATGTTCACCCGGGTGACGGACGCCTCCAAGATGGCCTTCGTCCATACGGTGCAGGCCCTGGGGGAGGCCGGCTACCGGCTCGTCGACTGCCAAGTGTACTCCGACCACCTGGCCCAATTCGGCGCTCGGGAGATCGCCCGGAACCGGTTCCTCGCCGAGCTCGACCGCTGTCTGGCCGGACCCGAGCCCGCTGGCCCCTGGCCCCATCCCGGCGACGCGGTGGGGGCATCCTCCGGAGGCACCTAGGTCCCCTCCCGGACCGCGTGGCCCGGGTTCAAAGGCAGGCCGCCCGGCCTCCCTCCCCCGGCTCCCGCTCCACGGCCGTGAGCCGGGCGGTCACCGAGCCGATACCGATCCGGGACTCCATGCGCACCGGCAGGTGGCGGCGGTCGTCGGTGAACCACACCCATAGCCCCCCTTCCCGCGCGAAGATGCCGTCCGTCTCCAGGCGCGGGCGAACCTTCACCGTCGGCGTATCCGGGCCGAGCACGGTGTCCAGCCGCTCCCGGCCCACCACCTTCACCGTCAGCTCGTAGCCGCGCCCGTCGTCGAACACCGGGATGCGGAACCGCTCCCCCGCCTCGAGCCCCCGGGCGCGTGTGGCGTACAGGGCGGTCACCACGTCCATGGTGGCCGGGTCCACGGGAAAGTAATCGGTCCGGCCCGACTCCAGATCCTCCGTGTAGACCACGCCGTGCCGGGCGAAGCGGGCCCTCCGGGCTTCCCGCTCCTCCCCCTCCCGGCGCCGCACCTTGTAGCTCAGCGCCCGGACGCCCCCGCCGGTCAGTCGGGTCCGGGCCGTTATGCGGTCGCGCACCTTGTAGACACCGTCCACGAGTGCGTTGGTGCAGGCCTCGATGCGAAGCTCGGCCCGTCCGGCATCCGCTTCCCGGGCCTGAATGACCGCCCTTCCGGCCGGGAACTGCGCCCAATCCACCCGGAATTGCAGCCGCTCGAAGCCCCCGTCCCAGCCGTATTCCGACGCCGAGGCCAGCCCGGGCAGCAGCAGGGCCGCGACCCCCAGGAGCAGAGCGGTGGACCACAGGGGTCGCGCAAAAACCTTGATTGTTTTATGGTTGAACGGCTTCGGACCTTCCATGCTTCCGGCCCGCGGTGCGCGCGTGTGTCCTGATGTGGCCCCCATGGAATACGTCCCCCCAACGTGAAAAGAGCGCCCTATGTCCCAGCCCCCCACCCCGGAGCGGACCAGCCGCATCCCGGACCTGGTGCGCAGCTTCCGGCTGGAGGATCTGCTGACCGCCCGTCAGCATTCCCGGGACTTCACCTTCTACCGCTCCGATTACCTCCTGGTGCGGGTGAAATTGTTCGCCCTGCTGTTCGGCGTGGCAACCCCCCTCTGGCTTCCGGTGGACATGTGGCTGCTGCCGCCGGAGAGCCTGGCGGCCATGGGCGGGCTGCGGGCCCTGACCGGCTTCCTCTTCCTGCTCCTGGCCCTGGTGGGCACACGCCGACGCAGCCTGGCCCGCGCACGGACGGCCCTAGTGGGCCTGATCGTCATCCCCGCCCTCTTCTACCTCGCCTCACGGATCATCCTGGGGGAGGAAGCCATGCAGGGGGCGCTGGTGGGCTACACCTTCCTGCCCTTCGTGCTTCTGGCCGGCGGCGCCCTGTTCCCGTTGACCTTCCTGGAGGGCGGGGGGATCCTCGTGGTGGTGTACCTGTCCGTGCTCGCGGTGGGCTGGCACGCCGGCACCCTGTTCACGCTCCCCTTCCTCGGCACCCTGTGGCTCCTGGTGCTCCTGTCGGGCATCGCCCTGTGGGCCCAGTCGGCCCAGCTGCACATGCTGCTTGGCCTCTACCGCCAGGCCACCCGGGACCCGCTTACGGGCCTGTTCAACCGTCGGGCCCTGTTCCGCCAGGGCGAGGCGGAGTTGGCGCGGGCCCGCCGCCAAGGGGCCCCGGTCTCCCTGCTGCTGCTGGACATCGACCGCTTCAAGCGCATCAACGACCACTGGGGCCACCGGGTGGGCGACGCCGTCCTCCGCCATCTCGCGGACATCCTCCAGCGCGAGTTCCGGGCCGGGGACCTGCCGGGGCGCTACGGCGGCGAGGAGTTCGTGGTGCTCGCCATGGGTGCCGACTATGACGGCGCCACGGCCCTGGCGGAGCGGATCCGTCTGGCGGTGGCCGACAGCCCGGCCCCCGTGCCCGAGGGCAGCCTCCCCTATTCGGTAAGCATCGGGGTGGGCAGCGGCCGGGCCGACGAGCCCCTGGAGGAGCTCCTTCAGCGGGCCGACGAGGCCCTGCTGCAGGCCAAGGAGGCGGGGCGCGACCGGGTGGTTGCCCTGGCGGGGACCTCCTCAGCCCCCGCCCCCGGATGGGCCGCCGATCTTTCCCCCTCCGGAGGGAACGGTTAGCCTAGTGTCATGCCTCGGAATTGCATCGAATTTCTGAGGCATGACACTAGGTTGTCCGTAGGTAACCAACACCCGGGGGAAAAGCGTGACAAACGGTGCGGAGGGTGCACCCCTGTCCTTCGCCCAGCGAGTGGCCGCCCTGGTCAGCCTGGGCATCCTGCTGGTGGGGGCCTACCTGGTGCTGCAGCCGTTCCTGGTTCCCATCCTGTGGGCCGCCATCCTGGTCTATGCCACCTCCCCCATCTACCGCTGGTTGACGGCCCGTTTCCCCAACCGGCCCATCCTCAACAGCCTGGCCATGACCCTGGGGCTGATCCTGCTGCTGTTCGGGCCCGCAGCCATCATCAGCCTGTCCCTGGCGGCGGAGTCCGCCACCGTGGTGGAGGCGCTGCGGGAGTTCTCCCGGCAGGACCATACCCCCCTGATGGAATTCCTGGTCGGCATCCCGCTGGTGGGGCCGACGGCGGCCGGGGAGCTGGAGACCCTGATCCAGAACCCGGAGATCCTGACGGAGACCCTGCTGGAATGGGCCCAGCGATCCTCCGGCATGCTGCAGGAATGGGCGGGGGATGTGGCCCGGAACATCGCCAAGCTCGGCATCGCCCTGCTCACGGTGTTCTTCTTCTACCTGCACGGCCAGACCCTGGTGGAGCAGACCCGGCGTGCGGGGCTCCGCCTCGGCTTCGACCGCCTCTGGGAGTACCTGCCGGCGGTCACCCGGACCCTCAACGCGGTGCTGTTCGGGCTGATCCTTACCGCCCTCGCCCAGGGCCTGCTCGCCGGCATCGCCTACGCCGTGGTGGGCCTGCCGGTACCGGCCCTGCTGGGCACGGCCACCGCCCTGCTGGCCCTGCTCCCCTTCGGCGCGCCCATCATCTGGGTCCCCGCCGGTGTCGTCCTGATCGGCCAGGGCGACTGGATGGGCGGGATCGGCCTTCTGCTGTGGGGGATGCTGGTAGTGAGCTGGGTGGACAACCTCATCCGCCCCATGGTGATATCGGCGTCCACCCGTATCCCCTTCCTTCTGGTATTTTTCGGGGTGATCGGGGGCGGCTTGGCCTTCGGCCTCATCGGCCTGTTCATCGGCCCCATCATCCTCTCCGTCCTCATGACCGTTTGGCGAGAATGGACCGAAGCCCCCCAATGAGCGCACACGCACTTGCCGGTTTCCTGCTCGCCCTGGTGACCGCCCTCTGGACCGGACCCGCCGCGGCCGAGTCCGAGATCGGGGGCGTCTACAGCCTGGAGCTCGGTCAGAGCCGGGAGCGGGCCGAGCAGGCCCTGGCCGACGACGAGCACTTCCGCCGCATCGCCGCCCGGCATTTCGAGGGCTTCCCCCTCTACGAGGTCACCCTGGGCAGCCACGAATTCCACGTGCATCCCCGTTTCCGGGACGACCGCCTCGCGGAGATCACCCTGCAGTTCCAGGAGAAGGCCTCCTCCAACGACGTGGACCCCCTGATCCACGAGCAGCTGGCCTTCGGTCTCTCGACCTTCCGCACCCGCTTCGGGGAACCGGACCAGGTCTTCCTCGAGCCCCGGGAAGTGGCGCCCCGGGATTTCGAGGAGGACGACCGGGTCGTAACCCACCAATGGACGCAGGGAGAGCGGGTGGCGCAGCTCCTGCTTTGGCGGGAGGGCTTCACCTACGGGGCGGAGATCCTGCTCGCCGAGCAGTCGGCCCGGGAGCCGGAGGGATCCCCCGCCGAGGCCTTCTAGGGACTCACTCTCCCAGGGCGGCCCGGAGCCGCTCCAGGGTCCGTCTTCCGGCCGGGTGGTCCCGGCTGCGAATCACCGCCACGCGGCCGTTGGCGGGGCGCCCCGTGCCATCCAGGTCCAGGGCCACGGTTACGCCCTCCTCGCCCGCGTCCGGGACCGCGCCCAGATCCAGGCCCACCTTCTCCCCGTGTCGGCTGAACAGCGAAAACAGGTAGCCGCCGGGCAGAGGGCCCGGATCGCGCCAGACGCCCTCGTCCACCAGGGCCGCCCAGGCGGGGACGAACCCCGGTCCGTAGAAATCGAAGAAACCGTTGGAGCCGCGCAGGTGGGCCTCGATGAGGGTGGCGCCGATCAGCTCGAAGTTGCAGATACCCGTATAGCCGGGGAGGTTGGCGGCCACCCACTCGCTGAGGATCCGCTCGTTGGCCGGGCGCTCCACCCCGATGCGCCAGTACACCGGCCGGCCGTCCACCCACTCGTCGCCGGCCACAGTGTGGGCGAACCAGACCACCTCGCCGTCGCGCACCAGGCAGTCGGTGCTGCTCTGCTCCCCCTCCAGGTACCGGCACCAGAAGGTGCCCGGAACGTGGGCCACCCCGCCCGCCTGCGCCTTGTGGGCGCCGATGGCCATGCCCGCCAGGTTGGTGATGGGGCGCACGAACACCGGCTCCCCGGCCCCCAGGCCCAGCTCGGCGGGCTCCACCCCGGCCGGGGCGGCCACCAGGCCCTGGGACAGGGCCAGCTCCAGCTTGTTGTAGACCCAGCGATGCGCCGGGTTGAGCCGCCACGCCGCGCCATCGCTGACGCCGATGTCGGCGGCGGGCTCGGCGGCGTCGAACAGGAACCGGCGTTCCGGAAGGACTCCGTGGAAGGGCATCGGCCGCTCCTTTGCGGGCTTACTCCCCGGCGGGCGCCACGTTGCACAGCCCGGACTTGAAGGGCGGGAAGCCGCTGATGGGATCGGGGTGGGCGTGGTCGGTGAGGCGGTTTACGTCCGCCCCGGCCCAGCCGTGGAAGCAGTGCACCACCCCGGGCTTCACCGCGTCGGTCACCTCGGCGGTGAAGGTCACTGCCCCGCGGGGCGTGTGCACCTCCACCGGCGCGCCGTCGGCGATCTCCAGCGGCTCGGCGTCCCAGGGATGGAGCTGGGCCCGCGGAACCGGATCCCGGGCGGCCAGGGAGGGGAAGCGCTGCTGCTGGGAGTGGGTGAAGTACTTGCTGCGCCCGCCGCTGGTGAGCACGAAGGGGTGCTCCCGGGCCAGTTCGGGGGTGGACGCGGGGCTCTCCGCCGGCTCGCGGTACACCGGCAGCCCGTCGTAGCCCGCCGCCCGCAGCTCCTGGGAGTCAAACTCCACCTTGCCGCTGGCGGTGGGGAAGCCCCGCACCTCGTAGAGCCGCTCGCCCTCGAAGGCCTCCTCGTCCAGGGCGTCCGCGAAGACCATGGCCCCGTCCGGGTCCTCGTAGGCCTGGCGGCGCACCTCCGGGGCCAGCCCCTCGGCGGCCTCCGCCCAGGACGCCGCCAGGTCGCCGTGCCAGAAGCGCTCCGCCATGCCCAGGCGCACCCCCAGGTCCAGGGCAACCTGGGCATCGGGCCGGGCCTCGCCGCGCGGCTCCAGCACGGAGTGGCGGTAGCGCACCTCGCCGCGGAACTGGCAGCCCGGGTAGGCCACCAGCGCTTCGCGCTCCAGGTTGGTGGCCGCGGGCAGCACGATGTCCGCCCGCTTGGCCGTCTCGGTGAGAAAGAAGTCGGAGCAGGCGAAGAACTCCAGGGCCTCCAGGGCGGCGAGCATGCGGCCGCTGTTGGGCCACATGGAGGCGTTGATGCCGATGGCGAAGAGCCCCCGGATGGGCTGGGGCTCCCCGGTGAGGATGGCGTCGGGCAGCAGCATGCTCTGGCCCGCCGGCCAGTAGCGGGTCCAGATGGGGTAGGTCTCCTCGCCGAGCCGGGGGGGAAGATCGTCGATGGTCTCGCGGAACAGGTCGATGGGCTTGGGCCGGACCTTGTCCAGGAAGAAGCGGTTGCCGCCGGGAATGTCCAGATTGCCGGTGGTGGCCGCCAGCAGAATGATGGCCCGGTGGTTCTGGAAGCCGTTGCTGTGCTGGACGGTGGCGGTGGGCGACAGGGCGATCTGGGCCGGACCGGAGGTGGCGTACAGCTCCGCGGCACGGCGAATGGCCCCGGCGTCCACCCCGCAGATGCGGGCCACCCGCTCCGGCGGGAATTCCCGCGCGTAGTCGCGGAGGCTGTTCCAGCCCAGGGCCCAGCGCTTGAGGAAGGCCTCGTCCGCCCAGCCGTTCTCGAAGATGACGTGGTGGAAGGCCAGCGCCAGGGCGCCGTCGGTGCCGGGTCGAATCTGCAGGTGGATGTCCGCCGCCTCGGCGGTCCTGGTTCGCCGCGGGTCCACCACCACCATGGCCCGTCCTTCCCGGCGCTGCGCCGCGTGATGCTCCTCGAAGGGCACCACCGAGGCCGGCGGGTTGGTGGACCACACGAGCAGGCAGCGGGTCTGCTCGGCCTCCAGCAGGCTGGCGGACTTGAGGCGGTAGCCCAGCGTCAGCTTCTCCGCCGCCAGGGTGGCCGAGAAGCAGCAGCCCGACTCGGTGAGGTAGTTGGGCGAGCCGAAGGCGTGGGCCAGGCGCTGCAGCTGCGGCCGCGCCTCCTTGGTGTAGCCGGCGAAGAAGGCCGCCTGCTCGGCCCCGTGGCGCTCGCGGATCTCCGCCAGCCGGGCGGCGATGGTGTCCAGGGCCTCGTCCCAGGAGATGGGCTCGAAGCGGTCGCTCCCCCTGGGGCCCACCCTCCGGAGCGGCTGGAGCAGCCGCTCCGGGTGGTACTGCCGCTCCAGCTGGGCGGCGCCCCGGGGACAGTCGGGGCCGCTCAGGTCCACGGCCCGGCCGGCGCCGTCGACGGCTACGTCGAAGGCGCAGTTGGCGTCGCATTCGTAGCAGGTGGTGCGCTTCCAGGTGGTGCCTTCCGCCGCCATGGACTCCCTTTCCATGCCCCCCCTGATCGGAGGGGACGCCGTTTGCCCGACTCAAAAAGGCGGGCATTCTGGCATATTCGGGCGGCCGATGGAGAGGGCGACGCGAGCCGGAACCGGAAGGAGTCGAGGGGCGCCTCAGGCTGGTCCCTCCGCGCCGCGCCACAGGCACCGCCCGAACCAGAGGCCGAACAGGGGGCCGGCGGCGAGCGGCAGCAGGAGGTAGGCCGGCGGCAGGGCGTAGCGGACGGCCGCCAGCAGGGCGAGGCTGGCGACCGTCACGGCGAAGCCGATGGAGTTGGCCAGGGTCAGGGCGGAGCCCACCAACGCACGGGGGGCATGGCGGGCGTTCAGGGCGGAGAACTGCGGCGAGTCTCCCGCCACCGTCACCCCCCAGACCAACAGGAAGGGCACGAGCAGGCCTTCCGGGGCCGCGAAGGCCAGCGGTGAGGCCAGGCAGCACAGCCCGGACACCGCCAGCTGCCCCAGGGCCACCGGGCCGCTGCCCAGGCGCCGGGCCAGGAGGCCGCCGCCGGCACAGCCCAGGGCCCCGGCGGCGATCACGCCGAAGGTGAGCAGGGCCGTCTCGTCCACCGGGAAGCCCCGGGCCAGCAGCCACACCGGCACGAAGGCCCAGAAGGCGTAGAGCTCCCACATGTGGCCGAAGTAGCCCAGGACCGCGGCGCGGAAGCGGGGCCGCCGGAAGGCCCCGAGCACGCCACCGAAACGCACCGGGCCGCCCCGCGCCAGGTAGGGCCCCTCCGGAACGCGCCCGACCAGGAGGCCGCCGAGGACCGCCGCCAGCGAGGAGGTCCCCAGAACCAGCCGCCAGTCCCAGGCCGCGCCAAGGGCACCTACCAGATGCGCCGAGGCCGTACCCAGCACCAGCGCCCCCACCAGGAAGCCCAGGGCCAGGCCGAGCCCGCCCCGATACCAGCCCGCGGCGATCTTCATGCCCACCGGATAGACCCCGGCAAGGAAGAAGCCGGTAAGAAAGCGGACGGCCAGCACCGCCTCCAGCGAGCCCGGCACCGCGGCCACCGCCAGATTGGCCGCCGCCGCGATCAGTGCGGAGCCCAGGAAGACCCGACCGGGATGGAGGCGGTCCGCCACGCCCAGCAGGGCGAACACCAGGGTGCCGCTTATGAAGCCGAGCTGCACCGCCGCGGTTACCAACCCCTCCCCGCCGGCCAGCCCCCAGCGGGCCTGCAGCTCCGGTATCACGGCGTTGGCGGCGAACCAGACGGAGGTGGCCAGGACCTGACCCAGGACGATGGCGGGCAGAATCCAGCGGGGGACGGCTTCCGGCTCGGCGGGATGGTCGTCGGCTTGCACCGGGCTCGGCTCCGGGAGGGGTTCATGGCCTCCAGCAATGGTACCCTCTCCGCCCTCCGGGAACAGAGGCCCGAACCAGTCGGAGGAAGGCGTGGCCCACTACGACGTGGTCATCATCGGCGCCGGCGCCGCCGGGCTCATGTGCGCCGCCACCGCCGGGCAGCGCGGCCGGCGGGTGCTGGTGGTGGAGCACGCCGGCAAGGTGGGCAAGAAGATCCTCATGTCCGGCGGCGGGCGCTGCAACTTCACCAACCTCCACACCGGCCCCGAGCACTTCCTCTCCGCCAACCCCCACTTCATGAAATCGGCCCTGGCCCGCTACACCCAGTGGGACTTCCTCGCCCTGGTGGAGCGCCACCGCATCCCCTACCACGAGAAGAAGGCCGGCCAGCTGTTCTGCGACCGCAAGGCCAAGGACATCCTCGGTATGCTGCTGGAGGAATGCCGGGCTGGCGGGGTGACCATCCGCACCAAGTGCGCCGTGCGGGACCTCACCGTGGACTCCCCCCACCGGATCGCCACCGACCTGGGGGAGTTCACCGCCGACTCCCTGGTGATCGCCACCGGCGGGCTGTCCATCCCGCGCATGGGCGCCACAGCCTTCGGCCTGGAGCTGGCGGAGCGGCTGGGCCTGGCCATCCAGCGGCCACGGCCCGCCCTGGTGCCCTTCACCCTGCCCCGGGGGCAGCGCGAGGAGCTGGCCGAACTGTCCGGGATCTCCCTGGAGGCGGAGGTACGCTGCGGGGACGCGGCCTTCCGCGAGGCGGTGCTGTTCACGCACCAGGGCCTGTCCGGCCCGGCCGTCCTCCAGGCCTCCTCCTACTGGACGCCCGGAACACCGGTAACCATCGACCTCCTGCCGGACCTGGACCTGGAGGAGACCGTGGCCGCGGCCCGGCGCAACCACCCCAACCTCCACCTGAAGAACCTGCTGACCGACTTCCTGCCCCGGCGGGTGGCCCAGCGCTGGTGCGCCCAGCGGGTGCCCGACAGGCCCCTGGGCCAGCTCTCCCGGGCGGACCTGCAGCGGGCCGCCGAGCACCTGCACCGCTGGACCTTCACGCCCGCCGGCACCGAGGGCTACGCCACGGCGGAGGTGACCCGGGGCGGCGTGGACACCGGGGAGCTCTCCTCGCGGACCATGGAGGCGAAACGGTATCCGGGGCTCTACTTCATCGGCGAGGTGGTGGACGTCACCGGCCATCTGGGCGGGCACAACTTCCAGTGGGCCTGGGCCTCCGGTCACGCCACGGGGGAGGCGGTCTAGCGCCGGCGGGAGGTCAAGCGCCCCCGTCCTCCAGGAGGGCGGGCAGCCCGCGCAGGCAGGGAAGCTCGTGGTGGGGCCGGGCCAGGCCATCGGGCCAGGAGGCCGCGGCCCGGTTGATCCAGACGGTCCGGGCGCCGAGATCCCGCGCCGCCTGGACATCCCGTACCGGATCGTCCCCCATGTGCACCAGGGCGGTGGCGGGAAGGCCCAGCTCGCCGCAGGCGGCCCGGAACATGGCCGGATGGGGCTTGGGGGCGCCCACGTCCCCGGCGGACAGGACCAAGTCGAACATCCCGGCCAGGGGGGTGTGAGGGACGTGGGCGTTGCCGTTGGTCAGGGCCACCAGGGGGAAGCGGGCGCCCAGCCGCTCCAGAATCCCCGGTACCTCCTCGAAGGGGGTGACGCGGTTGCGCTCGGCGAGAAAGACCTCCATGGCGGCCTCGGCCACGCCGGGGGCATAGCCCGCCCGCTCCGCGTGCCAGCGCAGGGAGGCCACGCGCAGGGCGGTCATATCGGCCGCCAGGTCGGGATGGCGCTCGGCCATCTCCAGGCGGATGGCCCGCATCTCCTCCTGGCCGTATTCGGCGGTGATCCGCGGGCAGTGGGTGGCCAGCCAGCGGTACACCGCCCCCTCCGCCCGGGCGATCACGTCCTCGCAGGGCCAGAGGGTCTCGTCGAGATCGAAGGTCAGTGCGCGTTGTGGCTGTTCCATGAATCCGCTTTAGGGGTCTTCCGGGCTGCTCCTTGGAGGGATCACGTGCCAGGGGGTTCCCCAGTCCGGGAGGAGACCCCGCTCTTTCCCCAATTCCCTCCCCGGCCTTGCCATGCTTTAAAGGGGGAGGCTCCCCGGCCCAGCCCGCCGGGGCCCCCTCGCGCTCGGAGTCGCTGATGCGGTTCTGGCTGCTGACCAACCCCCATTCCGGAGCGGCCGAACGGCTGGCCGGTCTCGATGCGGACCTCCGGCGGCAGGACGTCGAGGTCTTCACCCCCGACGGCCCGGAGGAGCTGCGCCGCCTCCTCGTAGCGGCCCGGGAGCAGTGCGACCGCCTGATCATCGCCGGCGGCGACGGCACGGTCCACCGGGTCGTCAACGGCATGGCCGGGGACTTCCGCCACCCGGCCCTGGCCCTCCTGCCCCTCGGGACGGGGAACGACCTGGCCCGCACCCTCGCCCTCCCCGGAGACCCGCAGGCGGCGCTGGAGCTGGCGCTCACCGCCACCCCCCGGCCCCTGGACCTCCTGGAAGTGACCTCCCCAACCGAGACCTGGTACGGGGTCAACGTCTGCGCCGGCGGCTTCAGCGCCGAGGTCACGGAGGCCGTGGACAGCGAAAACAAGCAGGCCTGGGGGCCCCTGGCCTATCTGCGCCAGGCCGCCGGCACCGTCACCGAGCTGCCCAGCCACGAGATCGCCCTGCGCTTCGACAACGAGCGCCCCCGACGGTACGACGCCCTGAACCTGATCGTCGCCAACGGCCGGACCGCCGGCGGCGGCATCACGGTGGCCCCGCGGGCCGATCCCCGCGACGGCCTGCTGGAGGTGGTCACGGTCCAGAACGCCCCGCGGCCCGATCTCGCCCCCCTGGTGCTCCGCCTGCTGGCCGGTGACTACACCAACAGCGACCTGGTGGCGACCCGCAGCGCCCGCTCCGTGGAGGTAACCAGCGACCGGGAGATCCTGTTCAGCACCGACGGCGAGCTCCGCCGGATGCAGGAGGTCCGCTTCCGGGCGCGGCCCGGGGCCCTACGCTTCGTGGCCGGACCCTCGTGAGCCGAGCCGTCAGTGGGATCCTGTCCGGTTTTTGCGGCCTGCTAGAATGGCGGCGCCCATACCCAGCAGAGCACCTCGATGACCATCTGGATCGACGCCGACGGCTGCCCCACCGACATCCGCCAGATCGTCCTGCGCGCCAGCCGGCGCACGGAGACCCCGGTGGTGCTGGTGGCCAACCGCGACCTGCCCGAGCCCAAGGCGCCCCAGGCCTCCACAGTACGGGTGGGAGCGGGGGCCGACGTGGCCGACAACTACATCGCCCAGCACATGGCGCGGGGGGATCTGGTGGTGACGGCCGACCTGCCCCTGGCGGCCGATGTGGTGGACAACGGCGGCACCGCCCTGTCGCCCCGCGGCGAGACCTACACCGCCGAGGGGGTCCGTCAAAAGCTCTCCATGCGCGATTTCATGGAGCAGATGCGCGGTGCCGGCCTCGCCGGCGGCGGCCCCGCCCCGCAGAGCAACCGGGACCGGCAGGCCTTCGCCAACGCCCTGGACCGCTGGCTGGCCCAGCAAAGTCCGGACTGACCCGCCCCCGTATACAGGTACCCGTAGGAGCGGCGGTCCCCGCCGCGACCTCCCGAAAAGCCCCCTACCCCCTCGTAGGGGGCGTTCAGCCCGCTTCCAGCTCCTCCCAGCGCCGATAGGCCGCCTCCAGCTCCTCCCGGGCGGCGCTCAGCTCGTCGTTGAGGGCCTTCGGGTCCACCGCCGGATCCTGGTAAACGGCGGGGTCGGCGAGGCGCTCGGTCAGGGTGTTGACCCGGGTCTCCAGCTCATCGATGCGGTCGGGCAGCTCCGCCAGCTCCTTGCGCTCCCAGTTGCTGAGCCGCTTGCGGTCTTCGGTGCTTTCCGGCGCCGGTTGGGGCTTGGCGGCCTTCGCGCCGCTGTCCTTCTTGGCCTTGGCCGGAGCGGCCTCCTCCTTCGGCCGGCGCTCCAGGTACTCGCTATAGCCGCCGATGAACTCGTCCACCCGGCCGTCGCCCTGCATCACGAAGAGGCTGGTGACCACGTTGTCGAGGAAGGCACGGTCGTGGGAAACGATCAGCACCGTGCCCTCGTAGTTGGCCACCAGGTCCTCGAGCAGCTCCAGGGTCTCGATGTCCAGGTCGTTGGTGGGCTCGTCCATGACCAAGACGTTGGAATCGGTGGCGAACAGCCGGGCCAGCAGCAGGCGGTTGCGCTCGCCGCCGGAAAGCCGGGTGATCGGGGCCCGCGCCCGGTCGGGCGTGAACAGGAAATCCTGCAGATAGCCGATGACGTGGCGGCGATTGCCGTTGACGGTCACGTGCTCGCCGCCGTCGGTGACGTTGTCGGCGGCGGTGGCGCCCTCGTCGAGCAGGGCGCGCTGCTGGTCGAAGTAGGCCACCTGCAGGTTGGCCCCGGTCTCCACGGTTCCCTGCTGGGGCTCCAGCTCGCCGAGCAGCAGGCGGATCAGGGTGGTCTTGCCGGAACCGTTGGGACCGACTATGCCGATGCGGTCGCCGCGGCCGATGATGGTGGAGAAGTCCCGCACGATGGGCTGGCCGTCGTAGGCGAAGGAGACTCCCTCCGCCTCCACCACCCGCTTGCCGGTCTTCTCGGCCCGGGAGGCCTCCATACGCACGCTGCCCTGCTGCTCCCGGCGCTGGGCCCGCTCCTTGCGCATCTCCTGCAGCTGGCGGACCCGGCCCATGTTGCGCTTGCGGCGGGCCTTGATGCCCTGGCGGATCCAGGCCTCCTCCTCGGCCAGCTTCTTGTCGAAGCGGGCCTGCTCCTGGGCCTCGGCGTTCAGCCGCTCCTCGCGGCGGCGCAGGTAGTTGTCGTAGTCCCCCGGCCAGCTGGTGATCCCGCCGCGGTCGATCTCCACGATGCGCGTGGCCAGCGCGCGCAGGAAGCTGCGGTCGTGGGTGACGAACACCAGCGCCCCGCCGAAGCCCTTCAGGAAGTCCTGCAGCCAGATGATGTTGTCGATGTCCAGGTGGTTGGTGGGCTCGTCGAGCAGCAGCAGGTCCGGCCCCTGCACCAGGGCCCGGCCCAGCAGCACCCGCCGCTTCATGCCTCCGGACAGGGTGGCGAAGTCGGCGTCCTCGGGCAGGCCCAGGCGGGTCACCACTTCGCTGACCCGGGAGCTGACGTCCCAGCCGTTTTCCTCGTCGAGCCGTGCCTGCACCCGGCCCAGGGCCTCGGCGTCCTCGGCGGTGGCCAGATTCTGGCTGAGGCGGTGGAACTCGGCGAGCAGGTCGCCCAGGTGCCCCAGCGCCCCGGCGACCACGTCGTACACCGAGCCCTCCGTGCCCTGGGGCACCTCCTGCGTGAGCTTGGCGATCCGCAGGCCGGGCTGGGGCCGTACCTCCCCCTCCTCCGGCTCCACCTCCCCGGCCAGCACCTTGAGCAGGGTGGACTTTCCGGTCCCGTTGCGGCCCACGATGCAGACCCGCTCGCCGGCCTCCACAGCCAGGTCGGCCTGCTCGATCAGGGAATACGGGCCGCCGACGTTTACCTCGACATTCTTAAGCGTAATCAGGGACATGAAGCAATACCGTTGTGCAGCCAGAGAAACGGAAGGCGCCCCTCCCGGAGGCAGGGGCCGCCAGGGAGGTGCGCCGGGGAAGGCATGGTAACCGCTTTTCCCGGAATCGCCGAAGCCGGGCCGAAGCGGGGACGACCATTGTCAGAATTTACATGTCCCGCAGCGGGAGCGGCCGCCCGGAACATCTCCTGTCCATGGCGTAATAATCGGTTTTTGGAAACAAAAATAACCAGACCCACCCGGCCGCCGAACCGGACGTCGCCCACCCTCCAGGGTCCACCCTCCGGGGCATTTTTTTACAGGACGCCCGCACCAACCCACCCTCGGCGTTCCGCCGGTCCGCCTCCCCTTTTCAGGGGGAGGAGCTAGCCCTTGAGAATAGGGGATTTATCGCTCCCGCCTTGTAGGCCTCGGACCTTGGCACCCTTCTTGCGGTTCCCCCGGTAACGACCGGGACAATCGGGCCTACGGAGCCTGTGGACCACCGAGCCCGGTCCGGCGCGCCGCCCGGATGTCCGCCCGGGCGGAGGTACATGCTCCACCAGCCGAAAGAGGCCTGACATGCGGATCATGGTAACCGGCGGCGCGGGCTTCATCGGCTCCGCCCTCGTCCGCCAGCTGGTGACCGAGACGGACAATACCGTCATAAACGTTGACAAGCTCACCTATGCGGGAAACCTCGAATCCCTTGCCGGGGTCCGCTTCCATCCGCGGCATACCTTCGAGCGCACGGATATCTGCGAGCCGGAGGAGGTGCGGCACCTGCTCGAAAAGCACCGCCCGGACGCCTTGATCCACCTGGCGGCGGAATCCCATGTGGACCGCTCCATCGCCGGCCCCGGGGCCTTCATCCGGACCAACATCCAGGGCACCTTCAACCTGCTGGAGGCCGCCCGGGCCCACTGGGAAGGGCTGACCGGACCGGAGCGGGAGCGCTTCCGCTTCCTGCACGTCTCCACCGACGAGGTGTTCGGCGATCTGGCGCCCGAGGATCCGCCCTTCACGGAGCACACCGCCTACACCCCGAGCTCGCCCTACTCCGCCTCCAAGGCCTCCAGCGACCACCTCGTCCAGGCCTGGCACCGCACCTACGGGCTGCCCGTTCTGCTCACCAATTGCTCCAACAACTACGGGCCCTACCAGTATCCCGAGAAGCTCATGCCCCTGGTGATCCTGAAGGCCCTGCGGGGCGATCCTCTGCCCGTCTACGGGACAGGCGAGCAGAGCCGGGACTGGCTGTACGTGGAGGACCACGCCCGTGCCCTTCGCCACATCCTGGACAGGGGGCGGCCGGGCCGGAGCTACAACATCAGCGGGGCCTGCGAGCGAACCAACCTGGAGGTGGTACACGCCCTGTGCGCCCAGCTGAACCGGTTGGCCCCGCATCCGGAATATTCCTACGAGCGCCTCATCCGGTTCGTTCCCGACCGGCCCGGCCACGACCGGCGCTACGCCCTGGACGCCACCCGGCTCTTCCAAGAGCTGGGTTGGCGTCCCGCCGAGAGCTTCGAGTCGGGCCTGGCCAAGACCGTGCGGTGGTACCTGGACCACCGGGACTGGATGGAGCGGGTTCTGCACGGCTCCCCCGCCCATTGGGCGGCCGGGGAGGCCTACGGCCGGGAGGCCACCGGCTGAGGACGACCGGACCCGTTCGGCGCGAGCCGGACGGCCTCAATGCACCGAGCCGGGAGAAGCGGCACCATGGAACGCAAGGGCATCATCCTGGCCGGCGGCAGCGGCACACGGCTCTTTCCGGTGACCCGTTCGGTCTCCAAGCAGCTGCTGCCGGTGTTCGACAAGCCGATGATCTACTACCCCCTGTCCACGCTGATGCTCACCGGCATCCGGGACATCCTGATCATATCCACCCCGGAGCACACCCCCCTGTTCCGGAACCTGCTGGGCGACGGCAGCCAGTGGGGAATCCGCCTGCACTACACGGTGCAGAAGGAGCCCAACGGCCTCGCCGAGGCCTTTATGGTTGGCGAGGACTTCCTCGACGGCCATCCCAGCGCCCTGATGCTCGGGGACAACATCTTCCACGGCAACGACCTGCGCCCCATGATCCGCCGGGCCGCGGAGCAGCCCGAGGGGGCCACGGTCTTCGCCTACCCGGTAAGCGACCCGGAGCGCTACGGCGTGGTCTCCTTCGACGAGGAGGGTCGCGCGGTGAGCCTGGAAGAGAAGCCTGCGGTCCCCCGCTCCCGCTACGCGGTGACCGGCCTGTATTTCTACGACGCCGACGCCGTGGAGCTGGCCCGGGAGATCGAGCCGTCGGAGCGGGGCGAGGTGGAGATCACGGACCTCAACCGCGCCTACCTGGAACGGGACAGCCTGCGGGTGGAGGCGCTGGGGCGGGGCACCACCTGGCTGGACACGGGGACCCACGAGTCCCTCATGCGGGCCAGCACCTTCATCGAAACCCTGGAGAAGCGCCAGGGGCTCAAGGTCTGCGCCCCCGAGGAGACCGCGTACCGCATGGGGTACATCGACGCCGAGCAGGTCCGGGAGCTGGCCCGGCCCCTGGGGAAGACGGGCTACGGTCGCTACCTCCTGGACATCGTCGAGGAGCGGATCTTCTAGCCCGTTATCCGGCGGGGGCCAGGCTCAGGCCTCCTCCCCCGTGGCCTGGTGAAGGTGCTCCCGGAGGCGGTCCACCTCCTCGGCGAACCCCGGGTCGAAGGCCAGCCGGCCCCGCAGTCGCCCTACGGCGTTGCTCATGGTGGCCACGTCCCGGTTCATGCGCTCCGCCGCCTCGCTCAGGGTGGAGGCCCCGGTCTCGATGGCCAGGTAGGCCACCACCGCCCTTGCCCGGCTGGCCAGATGGCCCCGGTCGCCCGAGCGCAAGCGATCCACGGACAGGCCGAAGTATCCGGCCACGGCTGCCTCCACGGCGCTTATGCACCCCGCCAGGGGGCTCCGGGACTCCGGGGAATCGCCCTGGCGGGCCCGGAAGTCCTCACCCCCCAGGCACCCGTCCTGCGCCGCCTCCAGGGGCGACCAGGAGCGCTGGGGCTCCGCCAGGCCCTCGTCGACGAAGCGCGCGTACTCCCGCCGGGCACGCCCCGGCCGTTCCGCCAGATCCGCGAGCACCCGCTCCCGGGTCAGCCACCACACCTGCTCCTCGTCCAGGTAGGTCCGATGTCCGCTCCAGGGATAGGAGGCCGGTTCCGGGGCCAGGCCCGCGGTTGCCGGACGCGCGTGGATGTAGCGGGCCACCTCCAGGAGGTAGGCTTCCGGGTCCAGCAGCAGGGCCTTGTACCGGCCCTGGAACAAGTGGCCGGAGCGGCCGCGGTGCTTGTTCGCCCTGCGGGTATAGCGGAAGGATAGATTCTGCATGATCTTGGAGAGGGGAACCTCGTCCACCTCCAGGAGCAGGTGGAGCCGGCACGGCTCCCAACAGTAGGCGTGGATCCGGTGCCCGAAGCGGTAGATGCCCTCGCCCACCAGATCCTCCAGGTGGGCGCGCTCCCCCTCGTCGGCCACCACGGTCTGCTCCCCGTTGCCGAGAAGCGTGACGTAGTAGAACCCACCCGGAACGTGGATGCGGGGTGTCCTGGCCATAAACCCAAGCTAGCAGGGCCGTAAGCGGCCCGTAAAAGCGCGAGGTCAAGACCCTGGCTGGCGGTTCGGGCGGGAAATCCGGTACATTAGGGCGGCCCCTAACCCCAGTACCGAAGAACCCCATCAGGAGCCCGCCGGGGACCATGCAGACGAAGCCGACGCCCCTTACCGAGTCCATCCGGTTCTTCTCCCGGTTCGCCACCGATCCGTCGGCCGTGGGCGCCGTGGCTCCCAGCTCCTCCGCCCTGGCGCGGGCCATGGTGACGTGGATCGACTGGTCCGAGGTGGACCGGGTGGCGGAGTACGGGCCGGGGACCGGGGCCTTCACCCCCCAGATCCTGGCCCACCTGGGGGAGGAGGACCGCTTCTTCGCCGTGGAGCGGGATGCCGGGCTGGCGCGGCGGTTCCGGGCGCGCTTCCCCGGCACCTCCCTCTACCAGGACTCGGTGGAGAACATCGCGGCCCTCTGCGAGCGGGAGGGCCTGGAGGGGCTCGACGCGGTCATCTGTGGCCTGCCCTGGGCCAGTTTCACCCCCGACCTGCAGCGGCGCCTCCTGGAACAGACCGCCGGGGTTCTCCGCGAGGGCGGCTACTTCGCCACCTTCGCCTACGTGAGCGGCTTCGCCGTGCCCGGAGCGCACCGCTTCCAGCGCCTGCTTCCCGAGCACTTCTCCCGGGTGGAGCGCAGCCCCGTGGTGTGGCGCAACCTGCCCCCGGCCTTTGTCTACCGCTGCCGGCGCTAGGCGCTCCCTCCGCCGACGGCCCGGCCGCGCCTTCCTGGAGCTGGCTGTGAGCGGGGAATGGGTGGTCTACATGCTCGAGACACGCGCCGGCAGCCTCTACACCGGGGTGACCAAGGACCTGGAGGCCCGCTACCGGGCCCATGCGGCCGGGACGGGGGCCCGGGCGGTCCGTCTGGCGGGAGGGCCCCGCCGGGTCCTCTGGCACCGGGAGGGCCTGGCCAAGGCCGATGCCTTCCGCCTCGAGCGGGCCATCAAGCTCCTGCCCCGGGAACGCAAGGACCAGCTCGTGGCCCGGGGCCTGGCGGCGGTGGGCCTGGGGCCCGACGGCCATCCCGACGGCTGACCCCCAGCCCTGGACGCCTCAGGCCGGAGCCTTCTCCGCCGACAACCCTTTTCCCACGCATCGATCTCGGGAGCCGGCGAGGGGTTGTCCCACCCGCCCTAATCCCGCAAAATTTTTACGGAAAAGACCGGCCTGGGAGCCGGGAATCCTTCCCCACCCGAGAGGAGGTTCCTATGGGCTACCTGATGATCGGCGCCTGCCTGGTGCTCGGCGTGGTGGGATTGGGCCTTGCCCTGATGGTGATCGGGACCACCGCCAGTGGGCCCACGCCGTCGGTGAACGACTGACCGCGCCGGCAAGCGGGCCCGGGACGGGAGGCGGCCGGTGGGGCTCACGGCGCCACCGTGCGATTCTCCACCTCCCGGGTCCCTTCCACGTACCACGCGTCGTGCTCGGCCAGGGCTCGCTCCCGCTCGCTGTGGACCGTCCCGCCGAGCACTACCGTGCCGTCCCGCGCCTGGACGTTGATCAGGCCGGCATCCAGCCAGGTGTCCTTTTCCAGGGCCAGCCGCACGGCCTCCGAAAGCTCCCCGGCGTCGTCCTGCTCGGCGGGGACTACCGTCAGCCCATCCACCACGTCGCGCGTACCCGGGATCCACCAGGCCAACAAGGCCGCCATACGGCGATGGGAGTGGCTGTTCACGGTGCCCTCGAGGCTCACGTGGCCCTCCGCCACGCTGAAGCGGATGTCCCCCTGGGCCTCCTCCGGATCCCGCAGTATCACCTCCTTCCCCGTCTGGTCGATCATGCGCAAGGCATGCTCCCCGAACACCGGCTCCCCCAGCAGGGCCGTGCGCACCTGGTCCAGGATCTCCCCATCGGTCTGGGGCTCGTCGGGGCGGACCGTGAGCTCGTCCACCACCTCCGCCACGCCCTCCACGCCCGCGGCGATCCGCGGGGCCCGGCGCTTGTGGGCGATATCCGCCACCTCACCCTCCAGGTGGACCGTGGATCCCTCCGGCCGTACCTGCAGGGTGGCGTCGTGCAGGTTGACGCCCGGATCGAATTCCAGGGCCGCCCGCACGGCCTGCTCCAATCCTTCGTTGCCGCTCATTGTTCCCTCCTCGGCGCTATGGGGCCTGACGCCCCGGACCCTCCCAATGTAGGCACAGTCCAGGGCCGGGGTGGCAAGCAGAGCGGCGTTAGGTGGTCTCCCCACGCGGGCATCCCCTACCCGGAGGCACACCCGCCTGGATTGTTCACCAAAACCCGGAGAATCTGTCCCCCGATGACGACAGTTTGGAGACAACTATGTCCTTGGGGTGGCAATGATCAGTGGTTTCTGATAAACGGGGTGCAGCCAGAAGCACGGGCTCTTCATACCGCAAGAGGGGAGAATCCATCATGAGCCAACCGGAGCGTCTGCTTCATGTCGGCGCGCTAGTCCTGGGGACCGCACTCGTGGCCTCCGGCTGCGCCAGTCAGCCCAAGGCGGAACAGCCCGCCGAACCCGAGCAGGAGGAACAACCGGAACCGACCGTCCAGGAGCGGGAGGCCCCCGAGCCTGAGCCGCAGGCCACCGCCGTGGAGCCGGAGGAGAAGCGGGTCGCCAACGGCATGCTGCGGGCCGTCCCCGGCGAAGATCAGGGCACCTACACCGTGGGCCAGGGGGACACCCTCTGGGACATCGCCGCGGCCGAGGCCATCTACGGCGACGCCTTCGCCTGGCCCCTGATCTACAAGCACAACAGCGACAAGATCGAGGACGCCGACCTCATCTACCCCGATCAGGAATTCCTGATCCAGTGGGAGGTGGGATCCACGGCCTACGACGCGGCGGTCCGCCACGCCAAGACCCGTGGTTCCTGGAGCCTCGGCCGGACCGAGCGCTCCGACCTGGAGTACCTGGAGGCCAACTAGCCTCCTGCGAACCGCGGAAGAGCAACGGCGGCCCGCGGGCCGCCGTTTTTTTGCGCTGTCACGCGGCTCCCTGGGGGCATGGACGTCTCCCCGCTTTTGGGCGAGGATGCCGGGGAGTCCCCAACCCGAGTTCCGGCCCGTTCCCATGGCCCCACCCGCCCATCGGACATCGACCGCGGCATGTGGCCCCCTGCGGGGAGCGACCCCCTGGGCCTGGCTCGCCGCCCTGCTTGTCCTCCTGCCCCACCCTGGAACGGCCCAGGATGCGCCCCCCGTTGAGATACAGCCCGCGGAGACAGCCCCCATCGTAGAGGAGGTGCGCGTCACCGGTACGGTGACCTCCCCCAGGGTGGCGCAGGTCTCTACATCGGTGGGCGGGCTGGTGGAGGAGATGCACGTGGACAGCGGCCACTGGGTGGAAGCGGGGGAGCCTCTGCTGGAGCTGGACCGGGAGCTGGAGGCCTTGCAGCTGCGCCAGGAGCAGGCCGCGGTGAAGGAGGCCCGGGAGGAGCTCGCCGACGCCCGCCGGCGCCTCTCCGAGGCCGAGCGGCTGGCCCGCGACCAGAACCTCCCCGAATCCGAGCTGCGCGCCCGGGAGGCGGAGGTGCGGGTGGCCACCGCCACCGTGGAGCGCCTGCAGGCCCGCGCCGACCACCAGGCGGAACGGCTGGAGCGTCACCGGGTGGAAGCGCCCTTCACCGGCGTGGTGGCCCGCAAGCGTACCGCCGCCGGCGAATGGGTGGAGCCCGGCACCCCGGTGGTGGAGCTGGTGGCCCTGGAGGAGCTGCGCCTGGACTTCCAGGCCCCCCAGGCCCATTACCCCCGCATCGACGAGCAGACCCCGGTACGGGTTCACCTGGAGACGGCTCCGGACAACCCGCTGAAGGGCGAGGTGGCGGCCACCATCCCGGTGAGCGATCCGGAGGCGCGCACCTTCACCGTGCGGGTCCACGTGGACCGCGACGCGGCGCCCATCACCCCCGGCATGGCCGCCAGCGCCACCCTGCTGCTGGAAACCGACCGGACCGGGGTAGTGGTGCTGCGGGATGCCCTGCTGCGCCACCCCGACGGCCGGGAGACCGTCTGGGTGGCCCGGGAAGAGGACGGCAAGCTAACGGTGCGGGAGCGCCGGGTGGAGACCGGCCTGACCTTCGACGGACAGGTGGAGATCCGCTCCGGCCTCGAGGACGGGGACCGGGTGGTCACCCGGGGCAACGAGTCCCTGCAGGAGGGCCAGGAGGTGCGCCCGGTCGATGACGGCTAGCGTATCCCGGCATACGGCGGAGGGGTCCGGCCCATGTTCGAGGGGCTGATCCGCCACGGCATCCTCACCACGGTGGTGGTGCTGATCGTCACCGTCCTAGGCCTCGTCGCCGCCCTGCGCATCCCGGTGCAGATGATCCCGGACCTGGAGGTGCGCACCGTAACCGTCGAGACCACCTGGCCGGGCGCCACGCCCCAGGACATCGAGAAAGAGATCCTCATCGAGCAGGAGGAGTACCTCCGCAACCTGCCCAACCTGCACCGCATGATCGCCCGGGCCTCCAGCGGCGAGGCGGAGATCGAGCTGGAGTTCCCCTACGGGGTGGACATGAACGAGACCCTCATCCGGGTCAACAACGCCCTCAGCCAGGTCCCCTCCTACCCCGAGAACGTCGATCAGCCGCGCATCTACTCGGCCTCCTTCTCGCAGAACTCCTTCATGTACCTGCGCGTCGCCCCTCTGCCGGGCAACCCGCGCGACCTGGACATGAACATGATGCGCGACTTCATCGAGGACAACGTGCGCACGCGCATGGAGAGCGTCCAGGGGGTGTCGCAGGTGGACGTGGGCGGCGGCGCCGAGCGTCAGATCCAGATCCGCCTGGACGCGGCCCGGCTGGCGGAGCGCAACCTCTCCGTGGCCGAGGTGCGCGAGGCCATCCGGGACCGCAACCAGGATGTCTCCGGCGGCGACGTGGAGTCGGGCAAGCGCCGCTACCTGCTGCGCACCATCGGCCGCTTCGAGGATTTGGCAGACCTGCGCCGTATGGTCCTGGTGCGTCGCGGCGATTCCGTGATCCGCCTCGGCGAGGTGGCGGAAGTCGAGCTGGGCCACTTCGAGCTGCGCGAGCACTCCTACGTCAACGGCGAGCCGGTGATCCGGCTCTCGGTGAACCGGGAGACGGGCTCCAACGTCATCGACATCAAGGAGGCCCTTCTCCCCAAGATCGACGTCATCAACCGCGAGGTGCTGGAGCCCGCGGGCATGGAGATGACGCTCACCACCGACGACGTGCGCTACGTCACCGCCTCGCTGGCCAACGTCTGGAAGAATCTGGCCCTCGGCGCGGCCTTCGCCACCCTGGTGATGTTCCTGTTCCTGCGCTCCGGCCGGGCCACCGCCATCGGCGTCATGGGCATCCCCATCTGCGCCATCGCCGCCTTCCTCGGCCTGTTGCTCACCGGACGCACAATCAATGTGGTCTCCCTGGCCGGGGTGGCCTTCGCCATCGGCATGACCCTGGACAACAGCATCGTGGTGCTGGAGAGCATCGAGCTGGAGCGGCGCAAGGGCAAGGGCCGCTTCGACGCCGCGGTGGCGGGCGTGCAGCGGGTGTGGCCGGCGGTGCTGGCCTCTACCATGACCACGGTGCTGGTGTTCGTGCCCATCCTGTTCATCGAGGAGGAGGCCGGCCAGCTATACTCGGACGTGGCCATCGCCATCGCCGCCTCCATCCTGGCCTCCATGCTGGTGGCCATCACCGTGCTCCCCACCGCCAGCGCCCGGCTGGCCTTCGGCGGCGGGACGGGGGCCGGCGGGACGGGCCTGCGGGAGGGCATCCTGCGGGGCGTGGCGGCTTTCACCGCCGCGCCCTGGCGCCGAGTGGCCACCATGGCGGTGGCGGGGGCGGTGGGCTTCAGCATCTGGTACTGGTTGACGCCGCCCGCCGAGTATCTTCCCGAGGGCGAGGAGGCCAAGACCTTCGCCGCCATGAACGCCCCGCCCGGCTACAACCTGGAGACCATGGCGGAGATCGGCGAGGAGCTGCACGCCGAGTTCCTGCCCCACCTCGACGCCGACCCCGCCGCCTTCGAGCGCGGCGAGGCCGAGATCCCGGCGCTGGCCTACTTCATCATGTTCGTGCGGCCCCAGCAGATCTTCGTCATCACCGAGTCCAAGGATCCGGACCACATCTTCGCCCTCATGGACGTCCTCCAGGAGAAATACGCCGAATACCCCGGCATGCGCGCCTTCGCCTCCCGCGGCTCCATCATCACCAGCAACGAGGGCGGCACGCGCAGCATCAACCTCGACATATCCGGCGCGGAACTGGCGCCCATCTACGAAGCCGCCCTGGCCGCCTATCGGCGATCCGAGGAGGTCTTCGACGACCCCCGCATCCAGGCCAACCCGTCCACCCTGTCGCTGTCCCAGCCCATGCTGGAGGTCCACCCCGACTGGGACCGCGCCAGCGAGCTGGGCATGACCGCCGGGGACCTGGGCTTCACCGTGGCGGCTTTAACCGACGGCGCCTTCGTGGACGAGTTCTTCCTCGCCGACGACAAGATCGACATCTTCCTCTACAGCAGCGCCGGCCAGGAGGCCACCGTGGACGGCCTCGGCCAGCTGCCCGTCCACACGCCCCAAGGCACGGTCCTGCCCCTCGCCGCCATGGCGGAGGTGCGTGAGACCGTGGACACCAGCAACGTGCGCCGCGTGGACAGCCGACGCACCGTGAGCCTGAACGTCATCCCGCCCCGCGACGTGGCCCTGGAGACGGGGGTGGAGCGGGTGCGCGAGGAGGTAATCGGCCACTTGCGCCGGCAGGGGGAGATCCCCGCCAAGGTCTCGGTGGACATCACCGGCGCCAGCGACCAGCTGCGGAAGACCCGCGAGGCCCTGTCCGCCAACTACCTGGTGGCCGGGGCCCTCATCTACCTGCTCATGGTGGCCATCTTCCGCCACTGGGGGTATCCGCTGCTGATCATGACCGCCATCCCGCTCGGCGTCTCCGGGGGCATCCTGGGGCTGCGCCTGCTCAACTGGGCCGGCGCCGCCCTGCCCCTCGTGGGGCTCAACGCCGTGCACCAGCCCTTCGACATGATCGCCATGCTCGGCTTCCTGATCCTCATGGGCACGGTGGTCAACAACCCCATCCTCATCGTCCACCGCGCCGTGGAGAACGCCCGCGAGGCCGGCATGGCCGCGCGCGAGGCGGTGATGGAGGCGGTGGAGTCGCGCCTCCGCCCCATCGCCATGTCCACCATCACCACCATCTGCGGACTGGCGCCGCTGGTGCTCCTGCCCGGCGAGGGCACGGAGCTCTACCGCGGCGTGGGGGCCATCGTCCTGTTCGGCATTCTGGGCGCGGCGATCGTCTCCCTCACCTTCCTCCCCGCCCTGACCATGACCGTGCTGGGCTGGCGCACCCGCCTCGCCGGCACGGGCGACGGACGTCCGGGGGAGGCCTCCTGATCCCGGGCGGGCGCCGGCCGTTCCGGCCGGGCCCCGGCCCGGGGGCTCAACCTCCCCCGATGCGGGCCAGGATATGGCGGAGGCTGTCAGCGGTGGGGGGCTTCACCAGGTAGTCGTCGAAGACATCGGTGGGCTGGTCGGGAAACTGGGAGGGGGGGTGGCCCGAAAGGGCCACCAAGGGCGTGGCGCCAAGCTGCTCGCGGAGCCGCCGGGCCACCTCGAAGCCGGACTGGTCGGGCAGCCCGATGTCGATCAGCGCCAGGGCGGGCCGCACGCTGGGCGCCAATTCGAAGGCCTGCTCCCCGGTGGCGGCGTGGCGCCATTCGTAGCCCAGGACCTCCAGCAGGAAGCCCAGCGAGGAGGCCACGTCCGGGTTGTCCTCCACCAGCAGGACGACGCCCGATCCCTCCGGGGAAGCGCCGGCCTCTTCCCCGGACGCCTCCTCCGACAGGCCCACGGCCGGCAGGCGCACGCGGAATTCGCTCCCCTGGCCCGATCCGTGGCTGGTGGCCTTTACCTCCCCGCCGTGGAGCTCCACCAGGTTGCGCACCAGGGACAGCCCCAGGCCCAGACCCTGGCAGGCTAGCTGGTCGGGCTGCCCCCGCTCGAAGATCTCGAACAGGTGCGGAAGGTGCTCCGGGGCGATCCCCTGGCCCGTGTCCTGCACCACCACCTCCGCCTGGTCGTCCCTTGCCGACACGTTCAGCCGCACCGTCCCCTCCTCCGGGGTGTACTTTACGGCGTTGTCCAGCAGATTGCCCAGCACTTGGACCAGCCGGACCGGATCCCCCCGCACGCCCGCGGGCTGGTCCGGAAGCTCCACCTCCAGCCGCTGCCCCTTCCGCTCCGCCTCCGCGGCCACCGACTCCACGGCCTGCTGGGCCACTTGGCGCAGGTCCAGCTCCTCGTCGCGCAGGCTGATCCGCCCGGTCTTGACCCGGTTCAGGTCCAGCAGGTCCTCGGTGATCCGCGCCAGGTGGGCGCTCTGACGGGAGATGGTGGCCGCGGCCTCGCGCAGCCGCGGCGGATCCACCCGCTCGCAGTTGTCCTCCAGGTACTCGGCCGTGGTGGCGATGGGCGTCAGGGGATTGCGCAGCTCATGGCCGAGGGTAGCGAGGAACACGTCCCGACGGCGGTCCGCCTCGGCCAGGGCGTCCTGCGCCTCACGGCGCCGGGTGATGTCCTCGATGATGCCGATCACGCGCTTCGGGCGGCCCTCCCGGTCGGGCACCGAGGTGTCGGTGGCCTGGACCCAGACCGTGCGGCCATCCTCGCGCCGGTAGCGCTTCTCCAGGGTGACGGCCGGCACTTCACCCGAGCGGAGCTTCTCCAGGGCCGCCGCCGTCTCTTCCCGATCCTCGGGATGGGTCAGGTCCGCGACGGATACCCCCTGCTCCACCAGCCCGCCCGCATCGTAGCCGACGATTCCGGCGAAGGCGGGGTTCACCTCCAGGAGTCGGCCGTCGATGTCCATGATGGCGATGCCCACCCCGGCATGGCTGAAGGTCTCGCGGAAGCCGGTCTCGCTCTGGCGCAGGCGTTCCTCGGTGTCGGCGCGCTGGAGGCTGGCCGCCAGTACGTTCGCCACCGCCTGCAGGAAATGCACATCGTGGCGGCTGAAGGTATGGGAGTGCCTGGTAAAGGCCGCGAGGACGCCATAAGGCCCCTCCGGTCCCTGGATCACCACGGTCATGCCGCTGACCGCACCGTGCTCGCGGAGCAGCTCCGAGGGGGTGAAACGCGTCTCGGCGGCCAGGTCCTCCACGACCACCGGCCGCTCGGTGAGCATGGTGTAACCGCCGGGAGAGCCGTAGCCGTCGGGCTCGGTGGCGCTGCCCACTAGGCCTTCCCGCCATCCGTTTCCGCTTTTCAGGAGGAGGACCCCCACTTCCGGGTGCCATTCCAGGACCTTGGTGAGGTCGGCCTCGAGCAGTTCCCCAAGCATGGCCGTGGCCCGGTCGAAGAGCGCCTGGAGGGAAGCTCGGCGGAGCCCCGCTTCCCCCAGCTCGGCCACGGCCTCCTGCTGGCGCAGGCGCGCCCGTAGCTCCGCTGTGGAGGGATCCTCTCCGGAGCCGGGCGAACCATCCGTCGGAGGCCCCGGGGGGGAGGATTCGCTAGCGCTCATCACGGAACCCTTTGGCGGGAATGGAAAACGACCCCTTGCGGCACGGGGGGTGCCCAAAACCCATTAGATGGGGAAAAACCCGTGAGATCAATAGGCAGGCGCGATCCGCCCCGGTCCAGGTACCCTTGTACGGGCCTGGCCCGGAAAGGGGCCTAGGGGCAGTCCTCCCGGGCTTCCACCTGCCGGGTGCGCGGGATCCGGGCAGGATCCCAGGCTTCCCGGGCCCAGGCCCAGAAGCCGGGCAGGTCCAGGCGCTCCGCGTCGGGGGGGCTCGGCTGGCCGAGGAAGGAGAACGCCGCCACCAGCCAGGGAACGGGGTCGTCCTCCGGCAAGGCGGGGGCCCGGGTGGCCTTGGAGAGCTTGAGGCCCGTGGGGGTGGCGGCTACCGGAAAGTGGGCGTATTCGGGGGTGGACAGCCCCAGGCCGCGCTGCAGATGGATCTGCCGGGGCGTGGAATCCAGCAGATCCGCGCCCCGCACCACGTGGGTGACACCCTGCTCCGCGTCGTCCACCACCACCGCCAGCTGGTAGGCGAACAGACCGTCGGCGCGCCGCACCACAAAGTCCCCCACCTCCCGCCCCAGATCCTGCTCGAAGGCCCCCTGGACGGCGTCCACGAACCCGACGGACCCGTTTTCGGCACGCACCCGCACCGCGCGGGGTGCCTTGCCGGGCGGCAGGCCTTCGCGGCAGGTACCGGGGTAGACGGCTCCAAGCCCCCGGGCCCGGGCGGCTTCCCGGATCTCCCGACGGGTGCAGCCGCAGTCGAAGGCCAGCCCCGCCCGCCGCAGCTCCGTCAGGGCGTCCTGGTAGGCCTCGGCACGCGTGCTCTGGTAAAGTACCGCCCCGTCCCACTCGAAGCCGTAAGCCGCCAGCGTGCGAAGGATTTTTTCCGCCGCCCCGGGCACCTCCCGGGGGGGGTCCAGGTCCTCCATGCGCACCAGCCAGCGCCCACCCGCCGCCCGGGCCCACAGGTTGCTGGCCAGGGCCGCG
Organism: Thiohalorhabdus denitrificans; assembly: GCF_001399755.1. Lineage (NCBI taxonomy): Bacteria > Pseudomonadati > Pseudomonadota > Gammaproteobacteria > Thiohalorhabdales > Thiohalorhabdaceae > Thiohalorhabdus > Thiohalorhabdus denitrificans. The sequence goes on from NZ_LJCP01000008.1 coordinate 189,720, forward strand.
ATCAGGGAACCGAAGTGCAGGGGACCGGTCGGGGAAGGCGCGAAACGGCCGACGTATCCGTGCTCCATGCCCCCAATGATGCCCCCGGCCCCCCGCCGCCTCAAGCGGGCGGAGGGCCGGAGGCCGGAGCACCGAATGGGGCGAGGACCTCCCGCACCCTGGGAACGGGCGGCGCATGCCGCCGATTAATTCAAAAAACGAAAGCCTGACCCCCAACGCCGTGGCCCCCTTTTCCCACGAGGAGTCGCGTATGGCCGTATTCTCCATGGAAGCCCTGCTGAAGCTCATGGTGCAGAACCAGGGCAGCGACCTGTTCCTGAGCGTGGGCGCCCCGCCCGCCATGAAGATCGACGGCGAGATGCGCCGGTTCAAGGCCGAGAACCTGTCCCCCGAGGACACGGACCAGCTCGCCCGTGAGATCCTGGAAACCGAGCAGGCCTGGGAGGAGTTCCGCACCAAGGGCGGCGCCAACCTCGCCCTGTCCTACGACCACATCGGGCGCTTCCGGGCCAACGTCTTCCGCCAGCGCCACAGCGTCGGCATGGTGATCCGCCGCATCAACACCGAGGTCCCCACCTTCGAGGAGCTCAACCTCCCCGAGGCCCTCAAGGACATCGCCTCCTACAGCCGCGGCCTGGTGTTCGTGATCGGTGCCACCGGCTCCGGCAAGTCCACCACCCTGGCCTCCATGATCGACTACCGGAACCGCAACCACGCCGGGCACATCCTCACCCTCGAGGACCCCATCGAGTTCGTCCACGACCACAAGCAGTCCCTGGTGAACCAGCGCGAGATCGGCATGGACGCCGAGGACTGGGAATCGGCCCTGAACGACGCCCTGCGGCAAGCTCCGGACGTGGTGCTGGTGGGCGAGATCCGCAACCGGGAATCCATGGAGCACGCCCTGCACCTGGCCGACACCGGCCACCTGACGCTGGCCACCCTGCACTCCACCAACGCCGCCCAGACCCTGGACCGCATCCGCAACATGTTCCCCGAGGACCGCCACGATCAGATCCTCCAGGACCTGTCTCTCAACCTGCGCGCCATCGTCGGCCAGCGCCTTGCCCGGCGGCCGGAAGGCGGGCGCGCCGGTGTGGTGGAGATCTTCGTGAACACGCCCCGCGCCGCCGATTTCATCATCGGCGAGCAGTTCGGCGCCCTGAAGGATGTCATGGAGGAGGACCAGCAGTTCGGCATGCAGAGCTTCGACGAGGCGGCCATCCAGCTCTACAAGGAGGGCAAGATCGACGCCGAGGAGGCCATGCGCCAGGGGGATTCCGCCAACAACGTGCGCATCGCCATCAAGAACCACGAGCGCGAGCAGCAGGGCGGCGCGGCAGAGGGGGAGGAGAGCGGCCCCGAGATCCCGGACTTCGAGATCCAGGAGGAGGACCCGGATTCCGAGGGGTGATGCGCCCCATCCGGAGCGCCTCCCACCGGTTCTCCCTAATGGACTTTCCGGAGGCGAGGGGTTATGCCCGGATAAGGGACCTTGGCATCACGAGAGGAGTCTGTCATGGGACGCACCTACTGGACCCGCTTTTCCGCCTTTGCCCTTGTGCTCGTCCTGGCATTGGCCGGCTGCAACACCATGGAGGGAGCTGGCGAGGACGTCGAGGACGCCGGCGAGGCTACCCAGGACGCGGCCGATTGAGGGCCCTGCCGGCTAGCGCCGCACCCGCCCCCTGAGCAGGGCCTTCTCCCCCTCCACGAGCAGGAACAGGGCCACGCCGAAGGCCAGAATGCGGGCCCAATCCTGCCCGCCGATGGGGGCCGTCCCGAACAGGTACTGGAACGGCGTGCTGTAGGTAAACAGACCCTGCAGGACCACCAGCACCGCCACGGCCACCAGCACCGCCCGCCCTCCCTGCAGGCCCTGGCGCGTGACCACGGGCTCCAGGATGAAGCGGCTGTTGAAGAGGTAGAAGACCTGGCCCATCACCAGGGTATTGATGGCCACGGTCCGCTCCACCTCCTTGCCGGCGCCGTGGAGCTCCATCCACAGGAAGTGGCCGAAGGTCCCCGCCACCAGCAGCACCGACACGAACCCAACCCGCCAGATCAAGAAGCCCGAAAGCAGGGGCGCGTCCGCCGGGCGCGGACGGCGCTGCATCACCCCCGGCTCGGTGGGCTCGAAGGCCAGGGCCAGCGCCAGGGTCACCGCCGTGACCATGTTCACCCACAAGGCCTGCACGGGCGTCACCGGCAGGGTAACGCCGAGGAGGATGGCCGTTACGATGGTGAAGGCCTGGCCGCCGTTGGTGGGCAGCAGGAAGAGGATGGCCTTCTGCAGGTTGTCGTAGACGGTGCGCCCCTCCTCCACCGCGGAGGCGATGGAGGCGAAGTTGTCGTCCGCCAGCACCATCTCCGAGGCCTCCTTGGAAGCCTCCGTGCCCTTCATCCCCATGGCTACCCCGATGTCCGCCCGCTTGAGCGCCGGGGAATCGTTGACCCCGTCCCCGGTCATGGCCACCACCTCGCCGTTGGCCTGGAGGGCCTGCACCAGGCGCAGTTTGTGGCGCGGTGAGGCACGGGCGAACACGTCCACTTCCCGTACCATGTCCCGCAGGCGGTCGTCGTCGCTTTCCTCGATCTGGCGCCCGGCCACCGCGTCCCGGGCGTTGAGGCCCAGCTGGCCGGCGATGGCCCGGGCCGTGACGGCGTGGTCCCCCGTGATCATCTTCACCCGGATGCCCGCCCCCCGGCAGGCGGCCACCGAACGGATCGCCTCGTCCCGCGGCGGGTCAATGAGGCCCACCACCGCCAGCAGGGTAAGCCCCCCCGCCTCCACGTTGTCGAACTCCAGCAGGCTCTTTTCGGGGGACGCGTGGCCGGCCGCTATGGCCAACAGGCGTTGCCCCTGCCCGGCGATCTCGTCCATGCGCCGATGCCAGGCCGCCGCGTCGAGGGGACGGTCGCCGCCCGTGGCCCGCTCCCGGGTGCACAGCTCCAGGACCCGCTCCGGGGCCCCCTTGACGTAGATGTAGCCGTGGCCCTCGTGATCGTGGTGGAGGGTGGCCATGAAGTTGTGAGCGGAATCGAAGGGGATCACGTCGTCCCGCGGGTAGCGCTCGTTCACCTGCCGCTGGTCCATGCCCGCCTTCAGGGCCACGGTGACCAGGGCCGTTTCCGTGGGGTCCCCCTCGGGCCACCAGCCGTCCTCCCCCTCGTGCAGCCAGGCATCATTGCACAGCAGCCCCGCCCGAAGGGCTTCGGCAAGCACGGGCTCGGTATAGGGATCCACGTCCCCGCCGTCCCGGGTGAAGCTGCCATGGGGGGCGTAGCCCACCCCGCCCACCTCCACCTCGCCATCCGCGGTAACCAGGCTCTTCACCGTCATCTCGTTGCGGGTGAGCGTGCCGGTCTTGTCGGAGCAGATGGTGGTGACCGCGCCCAGGGTCTCCACCGCCGGCAGGCGGCGGATGATGGCGTTGCGCCCGGCCATGCGCTGCACGCCGATGGCCAGGGTGATGGTCATGATGGCCGGCAGGCCCTCGGGGATGGCGGCCACCGCCAGGCTCACCGCCGCCATGAACATGTCGGGCCCGGAGTAGCCCCGCACTACCAGCCCGAAGGCGAAGGTAAAGGCCGCCAGGACCAGGATGGCCACCGATAAGTGGCGGGCGAAGCGGCCGACCTGGCGGAGTAGCGGGGTCTGTACGCTCTCCACCTGGCTCACCATGCGGGAGATGCGGCCAATCTGGGTGCGCCCACCGGTGGCCACCACCACCCCGCGCCCCTGCCCGGCGGCCACCAGGGTCCCGGAATAGGCCATGCCGGCGCGGTCGGCCAGCTCCGCCTCCGGAGCCACGGGGGCGGTGCCCTTCTCCACCGGCTCCGACTCCCCGGTGAGGACCGCCTCGTCCACCCGCAGATTGTGGGCCCGGACCAGCCGCAGGTCCGCGGCTACCCGGTCCCCCGCGCCGAGGAGGAGGACATCGCCCGGCACCACCTGCTCGGCGGGCAGGGTCTGCTGCCGCCCGTCCCGCAGCACCTGCGCCCGGGGGCTGAGCATGCCGCGGATGGCGTCCAGGGCCCGCTCCGCCTTGCCCTCCTGGAAAAATCCAATGACGGCGTTGATCAGGACCACGCCCAGAATCACGCCGGTGTCCACCCCCTTCCCCAGGAAGGCGGTGCCCACCGCCGCGACGATCAGGATGTAGATGAACAGGTTGTGGAACTGGCGGAGGAAGCGCAGGACGGCGCCGGCGCTTTCCTGTTCTGGGATGCGGTTCGGGCCGTGCTCCTGGAAGCGGGAGCGAGCGGTTCCGGAATCGAGGCCTTCGGGGGAGGTCTCCAGGTCGCGGAGCACCTCCTCCACCCTCCGGGCGTGCCAAGCATTCTCGGCGTTCGCCAAGATCCGTCCCTCCGCCTGCTGCCACGCATGTCCGTGGGGCCGCCCGCCCGGTGGTGCCTCCAGGCGGGCACCCCTTTATAGCACCAGCCACGATGTCCTTGGGAGGGCCGGGGCAACCGCTCCGGTCTGGAATTGCCGAGGGGACACCCGTACCCTGTGCCGATCCCCGGCGAGCCGGCCGGGGACCGGAACGGAGGGATCCCAATGCGCTGGCCAACGGCCTGGGAACGGCTCGCCGCCGCCCTGCTGGCCGGGCTGCTCTTGCCCGCCCCCGCGGCGGCCCTGGAGTGCTCCGGAGAGCACGCCAGCCCGGCGGAGGTGAAGGGACTGGAGGGGGAGGCACCGCCGCCGGGCGAGGCGGTGACCGTACGCGGCCGCATCGGCGGCGCCTTCCTCGGCGAGGATCGCCTCGACGGCTTCTTCCTCCAGGCCCGTACGGACGGACGCCCCGCCGGGGTGTTCGTCTACACCCCCGAGTCCGAGCCCGGCTGGGCGGAGATCCTGCGTGCGGACCGGCGGGTGGTGGTGCGCGCCCGCACCGACCGCTACCGGGGCCGCATCCAGCTCCACCGGGTGAAGGCGGTGGCCGACTGCGGGGAGGCCCCCGTGGAGCCCATCGCCCTGGATTGGCCGCCCCAGGGTGGGCTGGAGGCGCTGGCCGGAGTCCGGATGCGCCTCATCGAGCCCCTGACCGTTACCGGCCTCCACGAGCTGGCCCGCTACGGCAGCCTCCACTTGGCCGCCGAGCGGCTCTTCCATCCCAACACCGCGCCTCCCGGCGATCCGGAAGCCCCTGTGCTCATCCTGGACGACGGCGCCTACGCCCGCGACCCCCACCCGGTCCCCCACCTGGGCCCGGAGGGGACCCGGCGGGTGGGCGCTCGCGTCGTCGACCTCACCGGCGTCCTGACCCACGCCTTCGAGGCCTGGCGTCTGCACCCCACCCAGCCCCCCGACTTCGAGGTCTCCAACCCCCGCCCCGACCCCCCCGAAGCGCCCGGGGACACGGAGCGCCGCGTGGGCTTCGTGAACCTCGGCAACTACTTCGTCACCACCGGCCGGCGCGGCGCGGATTCCGCGGCGGCCCGACGGCGGCAGGAGCAGGCCCTGCGCCGGCTGGTGGCCGGTGTCGGAGCGGACGTTCTGGCGGTGGTGGAGCTGGAGAACCGCCCCGGCGCACTGGCGGCCCTGGCGGAACGGGTAGGCGGGGAGTCCTACCGGGCCGTGGAGGGACCGGAGCGGTTGGGGAAGGACGTCATCCGCAATGCCCTCCTCTACCGCCCCGACCGGGTCCGCCCCGTGGGGCCGCCGCGGGTGGCCCGCGACGAGGCCTTCGTGCGCCCGCCCCTGGCCCAGCGCTTCCGCAGCGAGGAAGGCCACGGCTTCACGGTGGTGGTCGCCCACTTCAAGAGCAAAGGGGGATGCCCCGAGACGGGGGACGTGGACCGGGGCGAGGGGTGCTGGAGCGACCGCCGCCTCCGGGAGGCCCGGGCCCTGGCCGAGTGGGCCGCCGAGCTGCCCGGGCCCGTGCTCCTGGCCGGGGACCTCAACGCCTACGGCCGGGAGGCCCCCATCCGCCACCTGCGCCGGGCCGGCTTCCGGGACCTCTTGCGCGCCACTCTCCCCCCCGGAAAGCGCTATACCTACGTCTACCGCGGCCGCAGCGGCTACCTGGACCACCTGCTGCTGCGCGGCGGCCCGGAGGCGAAAGCCGGCCACTGGGCGGTCAACGCCGACGAGCCCCGGAACGTCCCCGCACCGGATACGGTCTGGCGGGCCACGGACCACGACCCCGTCTGGGTGGACCTCTCCGCCTCCGAACCGTGAGAGCCTGGAAGACCGGGGCAGGCCTGGCGACCCGGCACCGAGTGGCGTAGGCCTAGTTGCCGGCCTCCGTGTTGGCGTGCCGGGGCTTGGTGGCCTCGAACTGCCGCTTCTGCTCCTCCGTGGCCTCCCGCTGGTACCGCTCCTTCCATTCCCCGTAGGGCATGCCGTAGATGACCTCGCGGGCCCGGTCGTAGTCCATGGCCACATCCCGTGCCTGGGCCTCGGCCAGATACCACTTGGCCAGACAGTTGCGGCAGAAACCGGCCAGGTTCATGAGGTCGATGTTCTGGACATCCGTGCGCTCCTGCAAGTGCTTGACCAGGCCCCGGAACGCCGCGGCCTCCACCTCCAGACGTGTCTGCTCGTCCATGACAGCCTCCCAAAATGTCTTACCCGGATACGCTCAGGCCTCGCAGGCCTTCCAACAGATCCCATTATCCCGCATTGCTCGGTATCCCGCCCAGGGGCGGTAGCCCCCGGAGCGGCCCCGCCCTGGACCCATGCCAGATTTTCCGGACAAAGAATTGATTCAGTTTGCTTTACAGTTTTCCCCGACAAACTTGAGAAAATGAGGCCTTCCTACCGACAAAAATCATGACAACCGATTCTCCCCTTTTTTCTTGGTTTTCGTTGTGTCTACACTGACCTCCAGCGAAAAACACGAATGGCTGGCAGGCCCTTTCCAGTTCCGTTGCGACGCCGACCAGCACCCTTCATCCCCGGTCCGGGACCTGCCCTTGGATCCTCCAGCGCCGCCGCCCGAGGAGCCGTCCATGCACTACAAAAACGTATCCGATCTGAGCCGGGACCTCTTACACAGTTCTCCGCGGATACCGAAAGATGTGGACCTGATGGTCGGCGTACCGCGGAGCGGCATGTTGGCGGCAAGCCTGCTCGCCACCCACAGGAACCTGCCCCTGATCGATATCGACGGCTTCCTTCGCGGGGCGGCCCCCTGGTTCGGTGACACCAAGGTCCTGCCCCCCCACCTACGGTTCGGAAGTAGCTGGGAGGCCCGCCGGGCCCTGGTCCTGGACGATTCCATCCTGAGCGGGGGCTCCATGGCCAGGGTGACCGAACGCCTCAAGGCCTCCGGCCTCCGGGAGCGGTGCCTGACGGCCGCCGTCTACTACGACCCCGCCTCCCGCTACGACCTGGACTTGGGCCTGGTCCCCCTCGACCCCCCCCGGGTCTTCGAATGGAACCTCATGCACAAGGACCTCCTGAACCATTCCTGCGTGGACATCGACGGCGTCCTGTGCCGGGACCCGACCCCCGAGGAGAACGACGACGGACCCCGGTACCGGGCGTTTCTGGAGGAGGTACCGGCCTGGCACGTCCCGAGCCAGACCATCGGGTATCTGGTTACGAGCCGCCTGGAGTGCTACCGGGAAATCACCGAACGGTGGCTGCGGAACAACGGGATCCGGTTCAATCACCTGTACATGATGGATGTGGATTCCGCGGAGGAAAGGCGGCGCCGGGGAAACCACGCCAGCCTGAAAGGCCGAATCTACAAGCGGCTTGACGCCAGGCTGTTCATCGAGAGCTCCCACCAGCAGGCCATGGAGATCTGCCGGACCTCCGGCAAGGCCACCCTTTCCTACGAGAAGGGGGAAATCCTGTGTCCCGGAGGCATCCGGGCGGCGGTTGCCAACGGCCGGGAAGGGGCTCGGCAAGGCGGCTGGACCCGCCACATCCCCGAACCGGTGAAATTCCTGTACCGAAAATGCTTTCCCCCCTTCGGCATGGCCCGGCACGGCCCCTAGGTTGCCGGGCTCTTCCCCTGCCTACCTGGCCCCAGAACCGGGCCACGCCCAAGGAGGTTTCCATGCGGAGCAACGAAATGGCACTGGCGGCGCTCCTGACGGGCCTTTTGGCCCTGCCGGCCGCGCAGGCTCGGGCCGAGGCACCCATCACCGCGGGCGAGGTGATGGGCAACAACTGCCTCACCTGCCACGGCAGCAAGGGCCAGGGACCGGGATCCATGCCCTCCATCCGGGACTTCACCGAGGAGGGGCTGGTCAACAAGATGACGTCCTTCCGGGAAGGGCGGGACGACGACGCCACGGTCATGGACCGGCACGCCGCCGGGTACACCGACGAGCAAATCCGGGCCATCGCCGCCTACATCGCCAACCTGGATTGAGGGGGACCCGTTATGCCTGAAAAACCTTCCGCGAATGGCGTCTGGACACGGCGCCGGGTCCTGCAGGCCGGGGGCGCGGCCGGCCTGTGGATGGCGCTCGGCGGACCCACCGTTGGGGCCGCGGCACGCTCCGCCTCGAAGCGGGTGGTGGTGGTCGGCGGCGGCGCGGGGGGCGCCACCTGCGCCAAGTACCTGCGCAAGTACGACCCCTCCATCCACGTGACCCTGGTGGAGCGCGATCCCCGCTACTACACCTGCTTCGGGGGCAACTGGTACCTGGGCGGGTTCCGCGAGCTGGATAGTCTGGGCCACGGCTATGAGGGCCTGGAGAAGGAGCATGGGGTCAAGGTGGTCCAGGACACGGTCACCGGCTGGGACCCCGAGAAGGGCCGCGTGGAGCTGTCCGAGGGCGACGCCTTGGACTTCGACCGCCTGGTGGTCTCTCCCGGCATCGACATCCGCTGGGAGGAGGTGGAAGGCCTGGACGAGGAGGACGCCGAGCAGGTGCCCCACGCCTGGGTGGGGGGTGAGCAGTACCGCATCCTGCGGAACCAGATCGAGGACATGGAGGACGGCGGGACCGTGGCCATCTGCCCGCCCGCCGACCCCTTCCGCTGCCCGCCCGGCCCCTACGAGCGGGCCAGCCTCGTGGCCCACTACCTCAAGGAGCACAAACCCCGCTCCAAGGTCCTGATCCTGGACGCCAAGGACAAGTTCTCCAAGCAGGGTCTGTTCGAGGAGGGCTGGGCCGAGCTCTACGGCGACCTGATCGAGTGGGTGCCCGGTTCGGAGGGCGGCGTGATCCACCGCGTGGAGCCCGGGGCGCGCAAGGTCCTGACCCAGGAAGGCTTCGAGGAGCACGAGGTGGACGTGCTCAACGTGATCCCGCCCCAGCACGCGGGTCGGGTCGCCCGGGATATGGGCCTCACCGACGACTCCGGGTGGTGCCCGGTGGACCAGCGCACCTTCGAATCCACGGTCCAGCCGGGCGTCCACGTCATCGGCGATGCGGCCATCGCCGGGGACATGCCCAAGTCCGGCTTCGCTGCCAACAACCAGGGCAAGATGACGGCGGCGGCCATCGTCTCCCAGTTCCGGGGCCACGACGTGCCGAATCCCTCCCTGGTGAACACCTGCTACAGCCTGGTGGGCCCGGAGTACGGCATCAGCGTGGCCGCGGTCTATCGCTACGAGGACGGGGAGCTACGCAGCATCGAGGACGCCGGCGGCGTGAGCCCCAGCGATGCCGACAGCTTCTTCCGCATGCGCGAGGCCCGCTACACCCGCGGCTGGTACGAAGCCATCACCGACGACATCTTCGGCTGAGCCGAGGGCAACGGGGGAAGGGGCCGCTCAGCCGCTTTCCCCGCTCCACTTGTAGCTCTCCACCACCCCATCCTCGCGGAATTGGATCTCCAGGGTCTGGAGCCGGGCGTCCGACAGCCCCGGCAGGGTGCCCCGGCCGTGGTAGTAAAGCCATTCCTCCAGACGCGTGCCGTCCGGCTGGACGGACTGCCCCGTGCTGACCGGCTCCCCGAGCCAGCGCCGCACCTCTGTGCGCTGGGTCTCCCCCACCTCGACCCGCTCCTCGAAAGTCGCCAGGTCGAAGTCCTTGCCGATATCCACGGCGGCGCAGCCGCCCAGCAGCGCCACCGCCCCGAGTACGCCCACGATCCGCATGCGCATTGCCGCCTCCCTTTCCTGGCCTTCTTGGTCATGCCCCCGACAGGGGCGGCCGCCCCTTCCCCGGGCCGGCGTCGTACAGCCGCAGCGCCCAGCGGCCCGTGGCCTCCTCCCGGCGCAGGATGTAGATCCCCCCGTCCCCGGCACGCACCTTGAGATACAGGTAGCCGCTGCCGGGCCAACGGTCGAGCACCACCGCCACCTCCTGGCGGCGTCCCCCGAGAAAGAAGGCCCGGGGCGCCTCCTCCGGCCCGGCGCCGGGCTCCACGGTGACCTCTTGCATCGGGCCACCCCGTCAAGCGGAATCCAGCGACCCAGGATCCTACAGAAACGGCCGTAGCCCAACCCGGGAAGGGAGCCGCCTCAATTCTTCGCCCCGCCCGACCGCTTGAGGAAGTGACGGATCAGCTCATGCCCCGCCCGGGAGGCCCATTCCCGCTCGCCGAGGGCCTTGCCGAGAAACCGGCCGTCCCGTCCGATCAGGTAGGTCTGGGGGAAGGCCGTGACGTTGTATCGATTGCGCACCTCTCCGTCGGGATCGAGAAGCACGGGGAAGGATATTCCCAGCTTCTCGGCCATGGCGCGCACCTTGTCCGGGCCGCCCCGGTCCACGTTCACCCCGATGACCGTCAGGCCCCGGTCGCCGTATTCCTGCCAGAGGCTCTCCAGGGCCGGCATCTCGTCCCGGCAGGGCTTGCACCACGTGGCCCAGAAGTTAAGCAGAATAAGGTCCCCCTCGTAGCGTTCGAGGGCACGCATTTCCCCTTCCGGGCCGGGCAGGGCGAAGTCGGGAGCGGCGACCCGAGTACGTGGCTTATCGATGTTCAGCTCCTGGATCCAGCGCTCTGCCTCGCCCGTGGCGCTGCCCGCCCAGGCAAGCAAGAGGATCATCAGCGGCGCCCAACCAAGCCTCACCCGAAAGCGCATCAATCTTCCCCGTTTTTGGCGTGCTTGCGGAGATACGTGACCACCCGCTCCCGGTCCGTGCCCGTGAGGGCCTTCATGCCGCGCTCTTCCCTGCGCTGGTCCATGAGCTCGAGGTAATGCCGCCACTGGTCGTAAGTATGGCGCTCCGGATGGGGAAGGGCGTGGCAGCGGCTGCACTGGTTGCGGAAGGCCGCTCCTTCGGCGGATTCCGCCTCGGGAATGGGCGTGCCCGCCCCCGGTCCCTGGCAACCCCCCGCGACCAGGAGTCCAGCCAAAATCACGGGCGCCGCCGCCGTCCCCGGTTGTCGCCTAGAAGCCGAGCGCATCGGCCGCCCCTCCGGGTTGTTCCCGCCCCGAGCCGTCCTGGTAGCGCACGCTGGCCCGGGTGGGTAGCTCGAAGTAGTAGGTGGCCATGACCCGATAAGACTCCTGCATCTGCGGCCCGTTGAGGTCCTGATACACCGGAACCGAGCCCTGCAGATCCACGATGTGCATCGGCGCGGGCTGCCATTGGAAGCCCCCGGTGAGCCGGGCGCTGGTGCCCCCGTAATGGTCCGGATCGTAGAGCGGGGTCAGGTAGGGGGATTCGCCGTCTCCCCGGACGGCACGACCCGAATCCCCCCGCTCGATGGCGTCCGCCTCTCCCGCAATGTCCTGGCTGTGCTCGGCGTTGAGCTGGAGCTGGAGCACCGTGTCCGAGCGCACCTGGTACATGGCGTAGAGGTCCAGGTTGGCCCGGTCTCCCAGGCGGTAGCCCCGCTCGTTGTCGTGGACCCGGGCAGTGTAGGTGGCGTTGGCGCCCCACCAGTAGGGGGAGCGGGAGCCCTGGTAGAGCAGTCCGAGGATGGGGTCCCATGTGCCGGAACCGAGCTGCATGCCGTAGGGAAGCAGCTCGTCCCGCCGGGCGGGCATGGGATGGTCCCGGTTCCGCTCGCCGATGGATCCGGTGGGCAGGCTCAGCCCGGCCAAGAGGGAAACCTGACGGGTGGGGATGAGCGGGTCATCGTAGTGGAGGCGGTATTTCGTCATGAGCATGGTGTCCCCCATGCCCTCGGAGTGCATGGTGAAACCGTCGGTACCGAGCCGGCTCTCCATCATGGCGTTTAGCTCCATGGGCATGCGGTTCTGCTGCCACATGAACATGAGCCCGGCGAAGAAATCGTCCGTGAAGCTGTAGCCCGCGGCGAGGTTCACCATGGTCATGTCCATGGAGGTGGGCACCGCCATGTAGCCGCCGGCCTGGGGACTTCCCAGCAGCTCGTCGGAGGACACTTCGTCGGTTCCGTCGCGCAGGCCGTCCATGTGCATGAACATGGGGCTGACCTTGAACCGGAACTCGTAGGTGGCGGGAACCCCGCCCCCGGGAATGTTCATGGGCATGTTGCCGCCGCACTTGGCGCAGCACAGTCCCACGTAGGCCTGGGCCGCCGGGCTGGCCAGGGCCAGCGCCAGGCCGGCCCCGGCCCAGGTACGCAACCCGCTACTCCCCTTTCGCATCACCTTCCTCCCCGTCGCCGCCCGGTCCGTAGCGCCCCCCCTCAATAGATATCCACTTGCCGCTGGAGCCAGCGTATGTAGGCCAGGACCTCCCGCGCCTTCTCCCCGTCCATGTGGGGCTGCGGGGGCATGTCTCCGAACTCCCACAGGTGCTGCTCGGTGCCCTCCTGGATCACCCGCACCAGGCGCTCGTCGCCGTGCTTATTGGGATCGTAGTAGGGATGCAGAAGGGGCGGACCTTGACCCGTGCCGACGCCCTTGCGGCCGTGGCAGCCCACGCAGCTCGTGCGGAACAGCTCCTGTCCCTGCCGGTATCGCTCCGGTACCTCTACCCCGGGGGGCTTTACCTGGGCGCCCCCCGAATCCCCGGCCCCGCCGCAGGCGGCCAGGGCCAACGCCGCTACGGGCAGCACCATCATTCCGGCTCTTGCCATGCCGTGCCTCCTCAGGTTTCCAGGGCCCGCCCCTTGGGCCGCAGCCGGTTAAGGTTGCGGCGGGCGATGAGGTAGAACCAGGTGGGCACCACCACCAGGTTGAGCAGGGTGGAGGTGACCAGCCCGCCGATCAGGACCCAGGCCAGGGGCTGCTCCATCTCCTTGCCCACCGGCGAGCCCAGCACCAGCGGCAGGACCGCCAGGGCGGTGGTGGCCGCCGTCATCAGGATCGGCCCCATGCGCTCGCGCGCGCCAAGCCGGGTCAGCTCGTCCGGATCCGTGACGCCTTCCTCCATCAGGCTCTGGTAGCGCGCGATCAGCAGCAGGCCGTTGCGGGTGGCGATGCCGAACAGGGCCACGAAGCCGATCAGGGAGGAGACGTTCAGGGTGATGCCGGTGGCCATCAGCGCCACCACCCCGCCGATCAGGGCCAGGGGCAGGTTGAGCATGACCAGCCCGGCCAGGCGAACGTTCTTCAGGGCCTGCAGGAGCATGACGAAGACCAGAAGCAGCACCAGGATCCCGGCCCACACCAGGCGCTGGGTGGCCCGCTGCTGGCCCTCGTACCCGCCGCTGATCTCCATGGAGTAGCCGGCGGGCATGTCCAGGCCCGCCAACTTGGTCTGGGCGTCATTGATTACGCTGTTGAGGTCACGCTCCTGGACATTCCAGGACACGGTGGCCCGGCGCATGCCGTCCTGGTGGCGGATGAAGAATGGCTCGTCGCCAACCTTCAGATCCGCCACCTCCCCGAGCGGTACCAGACCGCCGCCGGCCGCCTCCAGCGGCAGCTCGCGCAGGTCCTCCAGGGAATCGCGCGCCGATTCCTGGAAGCGCAGAAGAAGGTCGAAGCTGCGCGAGCCTTCGAACACCCGGGAGACCCGTAGGCCGTTCAAAGAAGCCTCCACGCTGCGCGCCACCTGCGCGGGACGCAGCCCGTAGCGGCTGGCCGCCTCGCGGTCCACCTCTACGCGTAGCCCGGGGACCTGGAGCAGCTGGGAGGTGCGCAGGTCCACCACCCCGGATACATCGTCAAGGCGGTCCCGGGCCCGGGCGGCGAGGTCCTCGAGGCGCTGGAGGTCCGGGCCGTAGAAGTCCACCACCACCTGGGACTGCACGCCGGTCAGCAGCTCGTACATGCGGTGCTCGATGAACTGACCCACGTTCACGGTCAGCCCCGGGAAGTCGGCCATGGTCTCGCGCAGCGAGGCCATCAGCGCGGGGCTGTTCTCCGCACCCTCCTTCAACCGGATATCGAACTCGCTGAAGTTCACCGGCATGGCGTCCTCGTCGAGGCGGGAGCGTCCGGCGCGGTGGGTCACCGTGGCGATCTCCGGGTGGCGCTCGCGCAGCACCCGCTGGATGGCGTCGCCGGTGCGCAAGTTCTCCTGCAGGGAGGTCCCCGGCGGCTGGGTGGCGGCGATGACGATGTTGCCCTCGTGGAAGGCGGGCAGGAAGGAACGGCCCAGGTTGGGGATGACGGCGATGGCCGCCACCACCAGCAAGACCACCACGCCCAGCACCAGGTGGGGCAGCCGCAGGCATCCGCCCAGGATGCGGACATAGCCCCGGTCCAGGGTGCGGATGGTCCAGCCCATGTCTCCCGTGAGGGCCCGGTCACGCCGGGCCAGGAACAGATAGGCGAGCACCGGGGTCAGGGTCACCGCCACGGCCAGCGAGGCCAGCAGGGACAGGATGTAGGCCGTGGCCAGGGGGCTGAAGATGCGGTTCTCGATGCCCACCAGGAAGAACACCGGCACGAACACCAAAGCCACGATGAAGGTGGCGTAGACCACGGGGCTGCGCACCTCCACGGTAGCGTCCAGGACCACCCGAGCGGCGGGGGCCGGCTCCTCGCGCCCGCGGTTCTCCCGCAGCCGGCGGAAGATGTTCTCCACGGTGATGACGGCGTCGTCCACCAGCTCGCCCACAGCGATGGTCAAGCCACCCAGCACCAGGGTGTTGATGCTCACGCCGAACAGCCACAGCACCACCAGCGCCGTGAGGATGGACAGCGGCACCGCGACGAAGGCGATCAGCGAGGGCGTCCAGCGCAGCAGGAAGCCGAGCAGCACCAGCATGACGATGAGCAGGGCCTGCCAGACCGCCGTACCCATGTTGCCCAGGGCGTCCTCGATGTAGCTCGCCTGGCTGAAGGTGGTGTCGATCAGGCCCGTGCCCTCCGGCAACGCCGGCTCGAAGTCCCGCAGGGTCTCCATAACCCGGCGGTCGGTGCCCAGGGTATCGGCGCCGTACTGCTTGGAGACGGTGGAGACCACCGCCGGCTCGCCGTTTACCCGGGCCTCGCCGCGCTTGATGGCCGCCCCCAGCTCCGTGGATCCCAGGTCGCCCAGGGTGACGGGGACGCCGTCGCGCATGGTGACCGGCACCGCCCCGATGTCCTCGGGGTCGGAGACCAGGGCGTCGGCGCTGACCGTGTACTCCTGCTGGCTGCTGGGGTACAGGAAGGCCCCGGGGCGCAGGGCGTTCGCCTGGCCAACCGCCGCCATAACGTCCTGCATGGGGACCTGGAGCTGGGCGAGGCGCTGGGGATCAATCAGCATCTGGTACTGCTTGCGGTCGCCGCCCTGGCTGACCACGGAGGCCACCCCATCCCGGCCCAGCAGGCGGAAGCGGAGCTCCCAGTCCGCCAGGGTACGCAGCTCCTTGGCCGGGAAGCCGGACACGCCGCCGGGCCGGTCGGTCTGTCCCGCACTACCCTGCCCCGCCTCTGCGGTACCGTGCTGATGGCCGTCCTCGCCTTCCGCCTGGCCATGGTCATGCTCATGGTCGCCCCCTCCGTCCCCGCCATGGCCGCCCTCCTCGTGGGCGTGCGCCACCGAGCCGGCCAGGTTCGCCTGGGGGTCGTTGCCGGCCGCCGCGGAGCGAGCCTCCGGTCCCTTGTCGGCGGAGGAGCCCACCAGGGCGAACTTGTGCAGCCAGCTGATGGCCGAGGTAACCGGCATGGGCTCCGGCGCCTGGACACCCTCGGGCAGGTCGCCGCGCACCAGCTGGAGACGCTTCTGGACCAGCTGATTGGCGTCCCAGATGTCGGTTCCCCACTCGAAGACCACCGTCACCTTGGACAGGCCCACCGAGGACTCCGAGCGCACCTCCGCCACCTTGGCGGTACCCAGCAGGGAGGACTCCAGGGGCAGGGTGACCAGCCGCTCCACGTCCTCCGCCGGGAAGCCCGGGGCCTCGGTCTGGATCACCACCTGGGGCGGCGCGAATTCCGGGAATACGTCCAGCGGCATGCGGGTGGTGGCGAACCCGGCCAGCACCAGCAGGGCCAAGCTTCCCAGGATTACCGAGAGGCGATTGCCCAGCGCCCAGCCAACCAATTTCCGGATCATGTCGCTTTCTTCCCTTCCGAGCCTTCGGCCGCGTTAATGGTGCATGTCGCCGCCGGGGCCGCCGGTGGTCAGCCTGCGTCCCTCAAGCATGTAGGCACCCCCCACCACCACCTTTTCCCCGGCGGAGACGCCTTCGGAGATTCGAATCCGGTCTCCCACCCGCTGGCCGACCTCCACCACCCGGCGCTCGAACACGTCCCGTTGGCGCTGAACGAACAGGTAGGGCCGTTCTCCTCCGGCGTTCAGCAGGGCATCAGCGGGAACCCAGACTCCCTGCTTGTGCTCCAGCTCCACTTTCACCGTCACCGGCTCATCCAGCGCGGCATGCGCCGGCACCTCCTCGAGGCTGACGAAGAACCGTCCCCTGCGGTCCTCCTCGACCAGGGGCCGCACGGTGGCCACCGTCCCAGCCGCCGTGGTGGCGAGCTCGCCCTTGCCCCACTGGACCTGCACGCTCTGGCCTTCCCGGAGCGCCGAGAGGAACCGGGGGTAGGTGCGGGCCTCCACCCAGAGCCCCTCGAAGGGCACCATTCGGGCGATGGGGGCCCCGGTGACAACGAACTGGCCCATGGCCTTGCCGCCGCCCACGTTGATCAGCTCCCCCGGGCGCACCATCACCTCGGTAACGATGCCGTCGAAAGGGGCGAAGAAATCGAGGGTCTCCTTGACCACCTCCTTCTCCTTTTCGAGACGCTTCACCTGTTTCTCGCTGAGCCCCCACCACTCCAGGTTCTTCCGGGCATCCTCCATGTAGTCACCCAGGTTCCCCAGCGCCCGGATCTGCTCTTGCTGGACCTGGCTTCCCAGCAGGGCCAGATGCTGCTCCTGCTGGAGGATGAACTGGGGGCTGTAGATGCTCGCCAGCCCTTCGCCCTGGCGCACCGCCTGGCCCCGCCGTACCCAGAGGTCCCGGACCTCGCCGCTGGTGTTGGCGTTGACCTCCTGGATGCGGGAGGGCCGGGCCCGCACCCGCCCGTCGGTGCGGAGGGTCATGGCCCGCCGCTCCGCCACGGCCTTGGCGGTATCGAGCAGGCCGGCCATCTCCGCGCTGGCCTGGCGGATGCCCACAACCCAGGAGTCGGGCTGGTCGGCGCCGTCCTCCGCGAACTGCTGATGCTCTGCATGCCCCAGGGCCAGGGTCGGGGCCCCGGCCAGAAGACATGCGGTGATCAGAACTTTGCGCGCTCTCATCGCACCACCCCGTTTGCCAGGAGCCGGGAACCGGCCATCCTTCCCGGCCTCGCCGTTGCTTTTCTCGGCTGATTAGGGCCGTCCATGGCTTTCCCCGGAGCCGCCCGCCGCGCCGCCTCCTCCCTGGTGGACGGACTGGCCAGGTCCCGCGGGAGTCCCCGGCTGACCGGGCTGACCAGGCTGGCTGGGCCCGGCAGGGGCTCCCGGCTGGCCGGGAGGTCCCTCCGGGGCCCCCTCGCCCGAGCGCGGATCACCGGTGGGGCCCCTCTGGCCGCCGCGCTGCTCCCACCGCGAAACCGGCTCGGAGCGCAGGGATACGGCGACGCCCACCCGCATGCCCGGGACCAGCCCCGACCCCACGGCGTCTTTCCGGGTCTCCACCACCACCCGGTGGCGCCCCGAACCCTCCACGGCCTGCGGATAGACCCCCACCACCTCGCCCTCAAGGACCCCGGCGGCCGCGTGCACATGGGCGGGATCCCCCGCCGCCATCCGGCGGGCCTCGGTACCCGGGACCTGTGCCTCAACCAGTACCCGGTCCGGGTCGGCCAGGGACAGGGCAGGCATGCCCACGGCGGTGAACTGCCCCACCTGCACGCCGGCATTGACCACCTGGCGCTTGACCACGTCCAAGCCCAGCACCACCCCGTCGAAGGGCGCCTCCAGGGCGATCTCCTCGAGAGGCTCCCCGTCGAGCTCCAGCTCCTCGATCTCCTTTTTGCTCAGCCCCCGCCATCGAAGGATCAGACGATTGCGGGCCATGGTCTGCTCGCTCTGATAGGAGAGCCGCTGGAAGTCGGAGTTGCGGTAGGTGGACAGGTAGCTGCTCTGCACGGTGCGCAGCTCCGCGCTCTCGAACCAGACCAGGGGGTCCCCGGACTGGACCTGCGATCCCCGTGTGATGTCCGCCAGGTCGGTGATCTGCGCGTTGACCCGGATGCTCACCGAGCTCTGCCCCCGCTCATCGAATACCACCTGGCCGGGGTACCGTCGGGCGTCGTCCAGCGAGCCTCCGGCAGCGACTCCCGAAAAGAGGAGAAGAGGGAGCAGGAACCGGCGAAGGCGGAGCCCAAGGTAGGCTGTCATGACGTTCTCCTCTGGCTGGGGCTCATGCCGTGGATCCGGATTCCGGATCGTCCCGGCTTGGTGGCTCGCCCGGGAGCCCCCGCGACTCGAGCCAGGTATAGGCCACCGGCACCACCAGCAGCACCAGCAGCAGGGCGCTCAGGGCGCCGCCGATCATGGGCGCCGCGATGCGGTGCATCACCTCGGAGCCGGTTCCGCTCACGTACATCAGCGGCATCAGCGCCAAGACCACGGTGAGCACGGTCATCATCACCGGACGCAGGCGCATCACCGCCCCTTCGCGGATGGCCGCGTACAGGTCGCTCCCGTCGCGCAGTCGCCCTTCCTCCCGTCGCCGCCGGATGGCGTGGTCGATGTAGAACATCATCACCATGGCGGTCTCCGCGGCCACGCCCGCGAGGGCGATCAGGCCCACGCCGACCGCCACGCTGAGCCGGTAGTCGAGGAGGTACAGCAGCCACACGGCCCCGATGAGGGAGAAGGGAATGGCTCCGAGGATGAGCAGGGACTTGCGCAGGTCGCGGAACACCAGCTGGTAGAGCAGCAGCACGATCAGCAGGGTCACCGGGATGATGTAGTAGAAGCTCTGCAGCGATTGCTGGAAATACTGGTAGCTTCCCGTCCATTCCATGTAGACGTTGTCGGGGAGGTCCACCTCCTCCGCAAGCACCTGCTTGGCCTCCTCGACGAAGGCGACGGGGTCGCGGTCGCGGTCGCCGAGGTCGATGTAGACATAGTTCGCCTTGAAGCCGTCCTCGCTCTTGATGACGTTCGGGTCGCGGGTAACCTCCACGTCCGCGACACTGTCGAGCGGGATGTAGCCGCCCTCGCCGAAGGGCACCAGGGTGCTCTCCTGCAGGCGCTGGACGCCGTCCCGCACCCCTGGCCGATACCGAACCATTACCGGGTAGCGCTCGCGCCCCTCCACGGTCCAGGTCAGGTTGGCGCCGCCCACGGCGGTACGCAGGGTCTCCTGGACATCGTCCACATTGAGGCCGTAGCGACCCGCCTGCCGGCGGTTGATGTCGACGTCGGTGAAGTAGCCGAAGGTGGTGCGGTCGGCGTAGACGTTGTCCGCGCCCTCGATCCCCTGCAGGGCTTCCTCGATCTGCGCCCCCACCCGGTCCAGCTGGCGCAGGTCGTCGCCGTGGAGCTTGATCCCCAACGGGGTGCGCACGCCGGTGCTTAGCATGTCGATGCGGCCGCGGATGGGCATGGTCCAGCTGTCCACCAGGCCCGGGACGGAGACCTTGTCCTCCATCTCCGCCTGGAGCTTCTCCGGGGTCATGCCGTCGCGCCACTGGTCCCGGGGCTTGAGGGTGATGATGGTCTCGATCATGGACAGCGGCGCCGGATCGGTAGCCGTGTCCGCCCGCCCGGCCTTGCCGAACACCTTTTCCACCTCGGGGATCTCCATCAGGGCGCGGTCCTGGTTCTGCATGACCCGCCCGATCTCGGTGATGCTCACCCCGGGATTGGTGGTGGGCATGTACATCAGGGAGCCCTCGAACAGCGGCGGCATGAACTCCTTGCCCAGGCGCGTGGCCGGGAAGGCCGTGGCCACGCCCAGCACCACCACCGCCAGGATCACCCCCCAGCGGCGGTTCAGACAGCCGCGCAGCACGGGGGTGTAGGCACGGATCAGGGCGGCACTGATGGGGTTGCTGCCCTCTGGACGGATGCGGCCGCGCACCAGGTCGGCGGTGAGGGCTACGATCAGGGTGATGGACAGCACCGCCGCGATGGCCATGGCCAGGGTCTTGGTCCACACCAGCGGGCTGAACAGCCGGCCGGCCTCCCCCGGAAGCAGCAGCAACGGCAGGAAGGAGACGGTGAGCACCAGCAGGGACACGAAGATGGGCGCCGCCACCTCTTTCATGCCGGCGAGCACCGCCTGCAGCCGCACCTCCCGATCCTCCGGACGATCCAGGCGCTCCAGGTGCTTGTGGGCGTTCTCCACCATGACGATGGCGGCATCCACCATGGCGCCGATGGCCAGGGCAATCCCACCCAGGGACATGATGTTGAGGGTCAAGTCCATCCACCGGATGAAGGCGAAGCTGATGAGCAGCGCCGCCGGCAGGGTCAGTAGCACCACCAGGGTGCTGCGCGCGTGCCAAAGGAACAGCAGGATCACGGCGGCCACCACCAGCGCCTCATGCCACAGCACCTCGCCGAGGGTGGCCACGGAGCGCTCGATCAGGGGCTCACGGTCGTAGACCGGCTCGATGGTCACGCCATCGGGAAGCTGGTCGCGCACCTCGGCGATTTTGTCCTGGACGCGCTGCAGGATGCTCCAGGCATCCCCCTGGTGCTGCATGACCACGATGCCCCCCGCCACCTGGCCCTGGCCGTTCAGATCCGTGATGCCCCGGCGCTGATCCGCCCCAACCTGGATGGTGCCGAGCTGGCCCAGGGTCACGGGCACCCCACGGTCGGTGCGGCGCACCGGGACCTTCGCCAGGTCCTCCGTGCCCTGGACATACCCCAGACCCCGGATCAGGTTCTCGTGGCCGCCGCGCTCGATCAGGCGTCCGCCCTCGTCGCTGTTGCTGCCTTTAACCGCCTGCACCACCTGGTCCAGGCCGATGTCGAAGGCACGCAACCGGTTGGGGTCCAGTTCCACCTGGTACTGGCGCACGTAGCCGCCCACGCTGGCCACCTCCGAGACCCCCTGAACCCCCTCCAGGGCGTAGCGCAGGTACCAGTCCTGCAAGGTGCGCAGCTCCGACAGGTCGTGGCGGTCCGACTTCAGGGCGTACTGGTAGATCCAGCCCACCCCGGTGGCGTCCGGACCGAGGCTGACCTCGGCGCGCTCCGGAAGGTCGTCCTTGACCTGGTCGAGGTACTCCAGGACCCGCGATCGGGCCCAGTAGAGATCGGTGTCGCCATCGAACAGGACGTAGACCAGGGAATAGCCGAAGGCGGAATAGCCCCGCACGTCCTTGGCTTGGGGAACGTGGAGCATGGTCGAGGAGAGCGGATAGGTGACCTGGTCCTCGATGACACCGGGGGACTGGCCGGGCCACTTGGCGTAGATGATGACCTGGGTGTCGGAAACGTCCGGGATGGCATCGAAGGAGACTTGGCGCAGGGACAGAATGCCGATGCCGATGGCCGCCAGGACCAACAGGTACACGGCGGTGCGCCGGTACGTAGCGAATTCCAGGATGCGGTTGATCATCGCTACCTCGATGGTGCCGAGCCGGGGCGCACCCCGGACCGGAAAAGGGGCCCGGGAAGGGTCTCAGTGATGGTGGCCGCCCCCGCCGCCCGATTGCGCCATGGAAACCTCTGCGTCCAGGAAGTACTGCCCCTGGACCACCACCTCCTCCCCGGCCTGGAGGCCTTCCTCGACCACCAGCCGGCCCTCCGCTAGGTCCCCGAGCCGTACTTGCCGCGCCTGGTACTGGCGAGGGCCCGTACGGACGAACACCCGGGCGCCCTCCCCGGTACGGATCACCGCCCCCTCGGGGATGGAGAGCACGGGCCGCGCCTCCCACTCGGGCAGGGGCTCTATCTCCTTCTGGCCCATGGTGGCGGCGCTGCCCTCCGGCCGCTGCCGGGCGCTATCACGGTCCGTGCTAACCGGTTCCGCTTCCCCCTCTGCATCCGTAACCAGGATCGGATCCTCCGGCTTGCTGCGGTCGCCTTCCACCGGCACGCGGAACTCCACGTCGGCGTACATGCCCGGCATCAGGTCAAGCTCCTCGTTGGGCAGCACGACGCGCGCGATCCGGGTGCGCTGGCCCATGCGCATGTCCGGATAGACGTAGGTCACCGGGGCCTCATAGACCCGGTTGGGCAGGCCGTGCACCTGGACGCGGGCCGTCATCCCCTCCCGCACCCGATCCATTTGGGAGCCGAGAAGCTCGGCCTGGACCCACATGGTCTCCAGGCGGGCCACCTGGGCTACCACATCGCCGATGGCGGTGAACTGGCCGCCACGCACACCGGCGTTGATTAAAGAGTTGTGCTGCACCGGCTGCTGGGTCACCACGCCGGTGACCGGCGACTCGATGGGCATGGTTTTGGGTACCTCACCCCGGTCCTGCATCTCCCGAATCTCGCCGTCCGTTAGGCCCCGCCAGAGCAGAGTCACCCGGGAGGTGACATCCAGGTTCTCGAAATCGTGACCAAGGCGGGCGATATCCTGCTGGGCCCGCAATCCGGCCAGGTAGTCCTCGGCGACGCGGATCAGGTTGGGGCTGTGGAGCTCCATGAGGACCTCGCCCTCCTCCACCAGCTGGCCCTCGAAGAACTCGTTGTAGACCTCCACCTCGCCGTTGACCCGCGCGGTTACGTCCACCACGTTGCGCGGGTCGTAGGTCAGCTCCGCCACGGTTTGCACCCGCTTGTGCAGCGGGGCCTCCACAGCCGGGGCGGATTGCACGCCGAGGATGCGCTTTTCCTGCTCGGAGAGGGCTACCGTGGGGGCCTGATGGCCTTGGGGGTGCCCGGCTTCACCCTGACCCTCATGGTCCACGTAGCCTTCGGCATCCCCTTCGTGTTCTTCCTGAGAATGAACCTGGCCCGACGCCTCCTCCTGCTGCGGTCCCTCATGCTGATGCCCCTCCTGGGCCCGGGCAGAAGTCCCCCCAGCCACCAGCAGGAGCGTCCCCAGGGCCATCGCGGCACGGGACGGAATCAGAGCGGCTTGACTATTCCTTCGCATGACTGGCCTCGTTCCAGCGCCATTCGCTGTCCGGATCCACCATGAACCGGGCCCGGGCGGCGATCTCGGTGCCCGGAGCGAGCCCATCCAGGATCACCGTCCGCCCGTCCCGGTGGGCCCCGGTGTCCACCCGCTGGAACCGGAACCGATCCGATCCCTTCCGGATCAGGACGTAGGACCGCCCGTGCCGCTGCAGGACGGCCTCCTGGGGCACCCAGAGGCGCTCGGGCACCTCCACCTCCAGGGCCACCTGGACGAACATGTTGGGCAAAAGCTCCAGGTCCTCGTTGGGAAGCTCGATGAGAACCCGCTTGCGGCGGGTCTCGGTATCGACATCAGCGAAAACGTAGTCGACCTTGCCGGAATACACCGTGTCGCCGCCGGTCTCCTGCACCTGAATCCGTGCCTCGGTGCCCTCCACACCCTTCTTGCCGGCGCCGAGCTGGGCCACCTCGTCCTCCAGGGCGAAGTCCGCCACCACCCAGATGGGCGACAGCTTCGCGACGCTCACCACGGTGCTGCCCACTAGCACCCAGCCCTGCATCTCCCGCGCCCCGGCATTCACCAAGCCACCCCGGTTGACCTCGGTATCCACCACGTAACCGCTGATGGGCGACGGGATCACATAGTCCCTGTTGACCTCCTCGGTCTCCTCCAGATGTTTGATCTCCTTATCGGAAAGGCCCCACCACCGCATATTCTCCCGGCTGTCCTCGATGAACTTGTCCGGGTCAAAGGAATAGGACAGGCGGCCATCGTTGCTCAGGTTGACTAGATGGGTGTACTGGGCCAGCACCCGCTCGGGCGCGAACAGATTGAGCAAGGGGGCACCCTTCTCGAGACTCTGTCCCTGGAAGATGAACTGGTCCTGCACCAGGCCGCTGCTCTGGATATTGACGTCCTGCACGCTGGTGGGGTCGTACCTTACGGTGCCCTCCCCCTTCAGGGTCAGGTGATCCGTGCCGGCCCGTACCGTAAGTGTGGGCGCGGCGGTAGCCTGCACCAGTTCCCGGGCCTTCCCTTCGATGCGGCCGGGATCCTCGGGCCGGATTACGCGGGTGCGCTCCTTCACCAGCTCCAGGTGCCGCTCCCGGCCCTGACCGGATTCCGTAAGTCCCTTGAGCCGCTTTTGCTCCTCCTCGGACGTTTTCCGACTGGGCTGGCCGGGCTGTCCTGATTGCACCGACTGCCCCGGTTGTACGGGCGGCTGACCCGGCTGGCCTGGCTGCGCCTGCGTGCGGCCGGAAGCGTTGGCATTGGGCGGGGATGCACCCGCTTCACCAGGGGCGGGAGACACCTGCGCCAACCGGGGGAGGACCGGAGGCAACTCATCGGAAGCGAGCGCCCCGGAAGGGACCATCGGAGGCAGTAACGCTAGCAAGGCGAGCCGCGGGCAGAACTTCATGCTGAGCAAGGCCCCTTCCCTGGGCTGCGAATGGAACGACACCGAGGAGATGAATCCGCCATCGACTGATGACTCTTGGAAATTCTCATCCAGATATGGAGCTGCAATTCGGCAAATACCAACGGATCCGTCCAAAGGCTTTCTCAAAAAAACCGGAACGGGGCGGCTGCCCCGCTCCGGGTGCGACTCTTATACCGACAGACTCCGCGCCAGCTTGGCCTCCTCCCAGTCGTGCGGGATGTTGACGTGGTCGTGGTGGCCGTTCGGCGAGGGCTGCCGGAGGACAATCTTTCCGGTGTCCGCCTCGAACACCACCAGTCCCGACTGACCGCCCTGGTGCCCGCTATACACCGTGGTCATGTACTTGTCGTCATGGGTCGGCTCCACGGTGTGCGGATCGGGCCCGATGTCGAGCTCGTAGTCGATCTTCCACTTGCCGTCGTTGGGCACGCGGACCACCTTTCCCCGGTTCGGGCGGCGTGCCCAGGCGGTGAAGAAGAAGGCCCGCTCGTCGGCGTGGTTGGCCATGTGGAAGGGCAGGTGGGTACGCCCGAAGCCCTCGATATAGGCGATCTTCTTCCACTTCCGGGGATCCGGGTTGGTGGAATCGTAGACGGCCACGTTGTTCTGCAGAACGTTGTTACAGGCCAGGAAATACTTGCCGCTAGTGCTGAAGCCCGCCTCGTGCATGGGCGACAGGGCCGAGGGCACGTTGAACTGCCAGGTGTAGCCCGTCTGGCGAATCAGCGGGAAATTGTTCGGCGCCCCCTTGGGCGTGGCGAGCAGGGCGATGGGCTCCCAGTTCTTGGTGTCCAGGATGCAGCACAGGCCCTGCCGCCGGATCAGCACGCTGGCCAGATGCTCCTCCGGGTGCCAGGTGATGGCGTCCACAAAGCAGGAGGTGGGGTCCGCCGGCATGAGCTCCTCGCCCATGAGCGCCTCGTGGGTGATCTTGGCGCCCTTCATACCCTGGTAGTCGAACTTCCCGGTGTTGGAGTCGGGGAAGATGCGGCTGACGTTCAGGGTCTTTCCGGTGGGGTCGTAGTCGAACTTGAAGGCCGCCACCACCTCGGTGTCGTCGTCGGTGGTGGTTACCAGGGCGATGTCCTTCTGGCCGTCGGCGAAGGAAACCAAGCCCTTGTTCTTGCCCACTCCGATGGAGGTGTGGACGCCAAGGCCCATGCCGAGCTTGTCCGAGATGTCGGTAACCACCTCGATGCGGTTCTGGTCATCCTTGCCGTGGTAGCGCAGCTTCCACATGCGCATATCGCCCCGGTTGCGCCATTCCGGTGAGTTCTCGTTGACGTAGGGGGCGCCGGGGCGCTGGTTGGTCAGGAAGAAGTCGAACCCTTCCCGCGGCTTTTCGGACGGCATGGAGCAGATGTGGTGCGGGATCGGGGCGTCCATTCCCGTCAGCATCATGGGTAGCCAGGCGAGGGTCTCGCCCACGGCCGGGTCCACGACCTGCACCAGGCCGGAGTATTTGCCGGGCAGGGCGCAGATGTTGCCGTCCAGCGTGCTCATGTCGAAGTTCCCGACGTCCCGGGATTCCTCCGCCTTCATGGAGGCCGCACGACCGCCGCCCGCGCTGAGCAGCCCCGCGCTGCCGACCAGTCCGGCCGCTCCGGCGGAACGGAAGAAATCGCGTCGCTTCATGGTCATGATTCGTGCTCCTTTTCGCTGGATGCGAGCGTTGTCCCTGAATCGCTCCTAGGAGGAGGCGATGAACTGGGAGATTTCCTTCTGCCGGGCGTCATCGGCCCAGTTCTGGGTGCTCAGGTAGTTCTTCACGATGGTGCCGTCCTGCTTCACCAGGAAGGTGGCGGGGGCGTTGCGCAGCCCCAGGGCTTGCACCGCGTAGGACTTCTTATCCAGGTAGGTGTCGACGCGATTCACCCCCAGGTCCTGCCGGAGCGCGCGGATGGTGCGGTTCACCGAGGCCATGGGGGTGTCCGGGGTGAGCTTGCCGCCCACGCTACCCAGGTGGATGGCGACCACCCGCAGGCCCGGGTTTTCCTGCTCCAGGCGGTCCAGGGCCTTCAGCTCTTCCAGGGCTTTCTCGTTGTGGGCCATGAAGAAATTGAGGACCACCGGCTTGTCCCCACTGCTCAGCACCTGTCGGAGAGTGGTTTCCTCTCCGTCCAGGGTCTCCAGCGGCAGGTCCATGGGCACCTGATCTCCTTCGCCCTTGGTCTCGATGAACACCTCCCCGCCCACCTCTTCGGCGGTGGGGAACGCCCCGCCGGACTTCTTATTCGGGTTCGTGAACTGGTCGTCCGCGACCCCGATCGTCGTCCCCCCCAGGAACGCCAAGGCGAGCGCGGCTGCCGCCGACAGCAACGCCTTTCGAAAGTGATTGCTTCGCATGATGCCCCCTCCTACGAGGTTGAAAGTTCCACCACCCGGCTCGGGCGGCTTGCCATGCCACAGGGACCGCGGTGCGTGTCCCCGGTCCTTTCCACACGTTTAATTGCAACCCCCGTACCAAGCGAATAAAGTTTAAAAAACAGGTTATTGGCGAGTTACTCCTGCAAACTGCAGGGGTCCTGTTCCACCCCGAAACAAGGCCTGTTCCAGGCTGAAACGACCCAGCCATCCGGCGGGGCTTCGGCAACGGACAAGACAGACCCGTCCGGCGAAAGACGGGCGGGAGGGGAAGACGCAAAAAGGCCCGGGCGGTTGCCCGGGCCTTTCCGGTGGGGTCCTAGGGGCTCAGTCCGTGCTGATAAGCTCCGTGGCGCGAAGATTCCGGAACACCGGACCGGGCGCGGAGCCGCTCAGAAGGGCCAGGCGGCGGTCGCTATTGGATCGGTGACTCCCGCCTTCCTCGTAGCTAAGAACGCATTCCCCGTCGACCCAGACCACCGGGAACGCCCCCACGTGGCGCAGGTGCAGGCGGATCCACTGGTCCCGGGAGAGGGCCACCTGCTCCGCAGCCAGCTCCTCTTCCTCCTCCCCCTGGAACCGCACCAGGGCCACCCGTTGTTCGGGCCAATCCACCGTAACGGCGAGGATCTCGTCGCTCTCGGGATCCTCGCCATGGATCAGGGCCAGGCCCCCCCGCCCCCCTTCCCCGGGACCGGAACGCAGGACCGTCTCCGCCATCAGGTTCTGAAAGGTATGGCCCCCATAGACGAATAAACCGTGGGGGTGGGGATAGGGCTCCGAGGCGGTACCGCCGGTGGCCGCTTCTCGACGCACCAACGCCTGTTCTTCGGCCACCCTGTCCAGTGCCCAGGCGCCGAAATGCGGATGGCCCAGGGCCTCCAGCTCCGTTTCGCTCATGGGGCCGAACCAGGCATCCACAAACGGCCAATCATAGGCCTCGGGCTGTTCCGTCACGTGCTCCGTCTCCATGGGAGTGTCTCCTCGACTATGGTCCCCATTGCCTTCCGCTACTCCAGGCCGTAGCGCTTCATCTTCCTCCACAGCGTGGTCCGGCCGATGCCCAGGTTGCGGGCGGTCCGTGTCAGGTTGTGGCCCGTCTGCTCCAGTGCCCGCTTGATGGTGGCGATCTCCTGATCCTCCAGGGTTTCCACACCTTCACCGCCTGGGCCACCGGCCCCCACTGCCTCAGCGGGCTCGCTCACAAGGGCGGTACCTTCCGTTACCTCTTCGGGGAGGTCCGCCACTGTGACCCTGGGAATAGCGGCCTCGGCGAAGGCAGTCACCTGCTCCATCACCGCCTGGAGCTGACGCACGTTGCCCGGAAACGGGAAGGCCCGTAGCGCCTCCAGGGCGTCCTCGTCGAACCCCCGCAGGGGTTTGCCGTACTTCTCCGCGTACTCCCGAAGGAAGTGCTCCGCCAGCCAGCGGATGTCCTCCGGACGGTCGCGCAGGGGCGGCAAATGGAACCGGACCCCGTTCAGGCGGTAGTACAGGTCTTCCCGCAGGGACATGGGACGGCCGTCACCGGCGTACCCCTCCTCGCCCGTGGCGGCCACCACCCGAATATCCACCTTCCGCTCGCGGTTGGAGCCCACCCGGCGGATGGCGGAGTCCTGCAGAACGCCCAGGAGCTTGGCCTGCAGGGCCTCGGGCATGGAGCCTACCTCGTCCAGGAAGATGGTCCCCCCATGGGCCGCTTCGAACAGGCCCTCCTTGTCCGCCGACGCCCCGGTGAAGCTGCCCCGCACGTGCCCGAACAGCTCGCTCTCCAGCAGCGCTTCCGGCAGCCCGGCACAGTTGATATTGATGAACGGACCGTTGGCCCGGGGGCTCTGGTTGTGGATCTCCCGGGCCAACAGGGTCTTTCCGGTGCCCGTCTCGCCCGTAATGAGGATGCCGAGATCCGTCTTCGCGGCCTGCGTCATGCGCGACCAGATCTTCCGCATCCCTTGGCTCTGGAAGTGAAAACCTTCGGAGGTCGCGACCTCCTGATCCTGGTCGAAGGGGAACAGGGAGTCGGCGGAGGCGACGATGTTGCTCCGGAGCTTTTCCAGCAGCTCCTCCTGGTCGTAGGGTTTGGTGAGGTAATCGACGGCCCCGATGCGCATGGCCTCCACCGCGGACTCGATGGTGCCGTAGGCGGTAATTAGGATGACGGGGAGGGAGCGGTCCCGCTTGCGGATCTCCTTCAGCAGCTCCAGCCCCGACATGTCCTCCATCTTGAGGTCCGCCAGGACCCCTTCCACCGGGCGCTCTTCCAGGTGGCGAAGCGCGGTTCGCCCTCCATCCGCCTCCAGGGGGTTGAAGCCGGCCGCCTCCAGGAGCAGCACCAGGCTCTCCCGCATGGGGGCGTGGTCATCGACGACCAGAATGTTATCCGGCGAGGTTTCCGGAGACCGTTGACCGCTGGACATGCGCTTCCTCCGTGAGGGGAAGAATCAGGGCGACGGTGGTGCCCGACCCCGGGACGCTGGACACCTCCACCCGCCCTCCTTGGCTCTCCACGACCTGCTTGACGATGGCCAGTCCAAGGCCGGATCCCGAGGCGTTGGTGGTGAAGAAGGGCTCGAAAATGTCCTCCATTTGTTCCGGTTCAATGCCCCGCCCGTCGTCCTCCACGGCGAGCCGGAGCTCGCCGTCCAGAGACGTTCCGCAGAGCCGGATACGCCCCGCATCGCCGCAGGCCTTCACGGCATTCAGGAACAGGTTCCAGAGGGCCTGCCGAAGGCGGTCGGAATCCATCCTGCACATGGGGAGAGCCGGAGGGGCATCCACCAACAGCTGGATGTCCGCGTCCTGGCCGGCGAGGTGGGCCTGGGCCTCTTCCTCCACCGAGGCCAGGAGGCGGCGCGGATCGCTTTCGCGCAGCATCTCCCCCGCCGGGCGGGCGAAATCCAGGAAGTCGCTGGCGGTCTTCTCCAGGCGCCGGGCCTCCTCCTCGAGGATGCGCAGGGCCCGGTCGCGCGCGTGCTCCCCGGTACCGGGGCTGTTCAGGATCTTCAGGCAATTGGACATGGCTCCCAGGGGATTGCGGATCTCGTGGGCGATCCCCGCGGACATCTGGCCGATGGCTGCCAGCTTCTCCGAGCGGATCTTTTCCCGCTGCGTCCGCTGGAGCTGCTCGTTTGTCGCGCTCAGCTCCTGGATGAGAAAGGCGTCTTGCAGGGCCATGCCAGCGTGCATGGCCAGAAGCTGCGCTTTGGCCATGGTCTCCCCGGAGAAGGGGACGTCCATATTGCGGCACAGGACAAGGAGCCCAAGCACCCCATCGCGCCCCTCCACGGGGAAAATGGCGCCCTGCCGGCACGGCCCGCCCCCCTGGGCAAACAGGCCCCGCAGCTTGGGGTGTACCGTCAGGTCCACCGCCTCCGGCCTGTTCCGCCGCAGCACCCGTTCCAGGGGGCCGCTATGCTCCTCGAGGGGCCATTCCCCGAGCCGCCCCTCCATGGGCGAAAATTCCGGGTGGCAGCACGCGTACCGACGCAGACTGTCCTCCTGCGCATCCGCCAGCCAGATGGCGGCCGCCTCCGCCTTGAGCAACCGAGCTCCGTCCCGGCAGACCACATTCAAAATGTCCCGTACGTCCCCCGCCGAGTTGATCATCGAGACGATGGTTTGCATGGTGTCCTGCACCCCGCCTTCCCAGACCGTCTCCCGGTAGAGGATGGCCCCGGCAAGGGCCTGGGAGGCCCCGTCCACCATGCTCAGGATCTCCCCCATCCGGTCCTGGCCGGGATCCTCGGCCTCCCCCCAGCAAAGGGAGAGGCGCCCCAGGCGCCGGCCGTGGGCGTGCACGTCCACGCACACGCCTCTTCCGGACTCGGCCGCCCGGTTGTCCTGTTCCTGGAAGGCAAGGCGCTCCGCCCCGCTGTCCCCCAGCAGCTCGTCCTTGAGCAAATCGGGGTTACGCAGCACCGAGGCGTCGATGTAGAAACGTCCGGACACGGGCCCAACCAATCGGCCCACCGCCGTCTCGAAGGTCTCCAGGATCCGCTCCATGTCCAGCGTTCCCGCCCCGCATTCCGTGATGGTGGTACGGCAGCTCAGGACCCGGTAGCTGAACTCCAGCTGCTCTTGCTGCTCTTGGAGCCGCTCATTGGAGCGGGACAGGGCATTCTTGACCCCCTGGATCTTGCGCACCGCATAGATGTAGCCAAAGACCAGGAAGGCCAGGATCCCCATGTAGAGCAGGACCTTGACCCCGTGCCACAGCCACCAATTGATGTCCCACAGGGTGGACAGGGGGAAGAGGAAGGCGCTTTCGGCGAACAGGCCGTGGATAGCCGTAAACACCCCCAGGGAGAGCTCTCCGCTCCGCCGGTAACCGGCGAAGCAGAGCAGGGCGGCCCCCGTGAACAGGACCCCGGCCGCTCCGTTCAGAAAAATGCTCGCCCAGGTGAACTCCTGGCTGCGACCCGAGGGGTGAACCATGGCCAGGAATTCCTGGTCAGGGACCCAATAAACCAGTAGAAGGCTTCCCACCAGGGGGACGAGGACCGCGGTCAGAATCTTCCGCGGCTCCAGATGGTCCAGACGCATCCGCGGCAGGACGGCCAGGTAGGCCGTCAGCATGAGCAGGGCGCCCCAGGCGACCGAGAGGGAGTGGAGGGCGACGAATCGCTCGGAGCCCGGCTCCGAGATGGCGTGGATCAGGTCGAACAAGCCCATGGCCAGGAAGGCCAGGGTGAAAAACAGCAGCTCATTGCGGGGTTGCAGGAAATAGATCCCGCCGGCGGCCACCACCACCAGCAGGGCCACGAGACCACAAAACCCCTCCACAACCCCGTGGGTGAGGGCCAGGACATAGCTCTCGTCCAGGGCCTGCTCCCGAAGACCCAACAGAGCGATCGGGGGCAACAGCAGGACCAGGGCCACACCCCAGGTCAGCACCCACCGGTGCCTGGGATCCAGCCGCCAGCCTTCCCCGGACTCCTCGGGCAGAAGGAAGTTGGTCTGCACCGGGTCGCTCCTGGAAGCCGCCGCGCCTTTGAAGACTGCGGACCGCGGCAAGCGCCTACCCTGCCGAGCTAGGCTTGTAAGGGGTATAAAGGTGTATGGGTTCCATTTAACCCCCATCCACGGGATCTGTTAAGGGAACGTCCCGAATGGCCTTAAGTGACCACCCAAGTCCCGGCCACCAACCGGAAACCGGGATCGCCCTCAGAAGCTGGCGTTGACCATGCCATAGAGGAAGTTCGGGTCCTCGTCGGATTCGATCCTTCCCAGGTCGTGCATGCCGTCGTCGCTGAAGAACTTGGAATACCCCAGCAGCAGAACCGCCCTGGGGTGCGCCTTGTAGGCCACGGTCAGGTCGACCTCGTTGCCTAGGGCGTCATCGGTGCCGCCCGGTGCATCGGCCAGAGCGAAGTTATGCCCCTTGAGCCACACCCCTAGCCGCTTGGCGGGCTTGAGATGCAGCGACAGGTGGGCATCGCGGAGACCATGGCCGTTGGTATTGGCATCGGGGGAGATCAGGAAGTAGTCCATGTACCCGTAATAGGGATGGTTGGTGGAGTAGAGGGTGCTGAAGGCCTCATAGTCCCCAGTAGAGGCGTCCCTGTCACCGGACAGGTAGTCCACCCCGCCCCAAACCAACGGCCGGCCCGGGACATTTCCCAGGCCGTACCCCAGGTAGCCGGCGGCCATGTAGGCGTCGATGTCCTGGCCGGCCCGGCTGGGGCCCATATCCCCGCGCTGCAGATACCCCTCCAGCCGCCAGTACAGCCCCGGGTCCTTGGGGTACTTCAGGGTCCGGCCCAGAAAGGGGCTCAGGAAGCTGCCCCCGGAATCGGTGCGCGCCAGGAAGAACCCACCGGTGTGGCGCTCCGAAGCGGGCAGGCCGCCTGGCCCGTGCTCCAGCCGGGAGGCGGAGAACGGGGTTCCTTGGAGGTCATCGTCGTAGACGTAGGTAAGCTCCAGCCGGCTGGCCGGCACCAGGGCGTCGTTGCGGAAATGGGCCACGTAGGCTTGCTGGTCGGCGTCGGCATCCCCCACCGGCAAGGGCCCACCTGCGTTGCCACCGTAGTCCTCCCCCGCCAGCTGCAGGGCGAACAGGCTCACCTGGTGGTTCCCAGCGGACCAGCGCAGGCGCCCGCCATCAAAGGAGCGGGCCCGGTTGGACCAGCGGAAATCCCCGATCAAGCGATGGTCGGCCAGGTGCTGTTCGAACCGCCCGAGCCGAAGGTCGAGCTGGTCATTGAGCGGCCAGTCCAGGAAGGCTTGGTGCAGGGACTGGTTGGCGGGCGTGCGGTTGAAATCCACCGCCGCGCCCGTGTCGTTGTCCCCGAAAACCCCTACCTTCTGGGGCTGCAGGAAGATCCGGAAGCCGTTATCGGCCTGAAAATCGAGGTTCAGCCTGGCCCGATAGTTGGTGAACCGGGGCAGGTCCTCGTTGGCGGGAAAGGGTGGGCTCTGGTGACGGATGCGAAGCTGGGCCCCAACCTCCAGCGCGGTGTCGCCATCCTCTATGGTCACCCCGGCCTCCGCCGGGGACGGCAGCAGGAAACCGGCGGCAAGCGCCGACATCCCGCAGAGCAGTTTCCGGTGATTCCCCATGGTGCCGCCCTCCTCGCCAGCGAACGGAACGGTGTCCCCGATACCCCGGACCGGCCAGGGGCCGGCTGGGCAAATGCAGGGTCACCAAACGCTTCTGCAACCGCTGTACCAGGAGCCGGACAGCAAGTGACAACGGGGAAATGCTGGCTGTCGCCCGGCCTTGCGAAGGGCCGGGTCTATCCTTCCTCGATCGACGGGAGTTCCAGGGTGGAACAGTCCGTTTCAGGCTGAAACAGCGGGAGGGGGGAGCGCGTCAACGGGTTTAAATCGCCTGGAGCTCCGGCAGGGGAGGTAAACGGGACCTACCCCCGGAAGGGATATCGGGGCACGCGTTGCCCAAGGACTGGCTGCTCACCCAGACGGGATGGGTGCTGAACTTCACCCGCACCTCGACGCTGTCCTCCTTGCCTCTTCGGAGCACGGTCACCGGCTGGCAGTGGGAGAACACGTGGCACTCACGGCGCTGCACCTCCTGCGCCGTTCGCTCGTCCCCGGAACGGATCGCCCTCATCAGCTCCAGATAGGAGACCTCCGAGAAGCACGCCGAATAGCCCGGGGCCATCTTCTTCTCCACGGGCTCAGCGCCCAGGGAGATGGAGGGGGCCACACAGAGCAACATGGCCAGGAGATGCTTTCGCATGGTCATTTCCCCAGCTTCACGAAGCCAACGGGATAGATTATTTAGACCATGCCGCCAGCGGTTTTATGCATGCCTGCAAAAAACCCTGGATTACCCCCTAACCACCCGACAAAAGATACAGGCTTCTCAACCCTTTGGGGTTTTGGGGCTCTCTCTTACGAACTATCTCCAGAGGCGCGCCCCAACGCCCGAAAGCGGCAGCCCGGTTCCTGCGCCGCAGGGCTTTCGCCCCTGCCCCTCCCGGTACCTCGGCAGGCGCAGGCGGGAACTACCCCGCCGACTCCATCTGGGTCTGCAGGTAGTTCTGGAGGCCCACCTTGTCGATAAGCTCGAGCTGGGTCTCCAGGAAGTCCACGTGCTCCTCCTCGTCGTCCAGGATGCGCTGGAACAGGTCCTTGGAGACCTCGTCACCGTTTTCGCGGCAGTAGACGATGGCCTCGCGCAGCAGCGGGATGGCGTCCTGCTCCAGGCCCAGGTCGTTGCGCAGCTGCTCCTGGACGTCCTCGCCCACCCGCAGCTTACCGAGGTCCTGGAGGTTGGGGAGCCCCTCGAGGAACAGCACGCGGTCCATGAGCTCCTCGGCGTGGCGCATCTCCTCGATGCTCTCCTTGCGGGTCACCTCCGCCAGTTTCTTCAGGCCCCAGTCCTCGCACATCTTGGCGTGCATGAAGTACTGGTTGATAGCGGTGAGCTCGTTGGTGAGCACCCGGTTCAGGTATTCGATGACCTTGGCGTCGCCTTTCATGGGGACCAGCTCCTTTATCGGATCCGAACATCGCGCCCGGGGGGTTCCCGGGCGACGACCAGCCGTGGCGAATGATTCCGGCTATCGCGGAAAAGGGTATAACTTCCGGAGTCATCCAGGAAACCGCGGTTTCCCGCTAGCTGGAGCGCGCTGCCGCCGTTTCCGGTCACCGCCTCGGAGCCGGCTCAGTCCCGGTCCTCGGTTCGCTGCCCGCCACCAGCCATCTCCCGGCGCAGAAGCCGCAGCTCCTCCCGCAGGGACGCCAGCTCCTCCTCGATGGCGGCCCGCTCCCGGGCCCCGATCTCGCTGATCTCCTCGCGCTCCTCCTCCCATTCGGCGGCGTGCAGCTTCTGCATGGAGTCCACGATGAGGGCCATGAACAGGTTGAGCACAGCGAAGCTGGTGATAACGATAAAGGGCACGAAGAACAGCCAGGCGGAGGGGTACACCTCCATCACCGGGCGGACGATGGCCTCCGACCAGCTCTCCAGTGTCATGATCTGGAACAGGGTGTACATGGAGATGCCGATGTTCCCGAAGTCGTCGGGAAACTGTTCACCGTAGAGGCGAGTGGCCATGACCCCGGCGACGTAGAAGATGAGCAGCAGCACGGCGATGATAGAGGTCATGCCCGGCAGGGCCGCCAGAAGCGAGCCCACCACCGAGCGCATCTGGGGCACCACCGTGGTCAGGCGCAGCACCCGCAGCACCCGGAGGGCGCGCAGGACGGCAAACTGCTCCCCGGCGGGGATTACGGAGACCCCCACCACCAGGAAATCGAAAACGTTCCAGCCCGAGCGCCAGAAGGCACCGCGGAAGGCCGCCAGCTTGGCGGTGATCTCCAGCACGAACACCGCCACCACCAGGCGGTCGATGACATACAGAAGCCCGCCGGCGGCCTCCACGGCCCGCTCGGAGGTCTGCAGGCCCAGGGTGACGGCGTTGATCAGAATGAGGGCGGTGATGACCCGCTGCACGCGGGCCGACTCGACCCAGCTGCCCAGCTGGGCCCGCCAGTTGGGTCGGGTAAGGGTCGTCATGCGACTCTCCATAATCTAGGGAAGGGCTCCGGCGGACGCCGGAGCGCGCGGGATGATACCGCAGCAAGGGGCGGCCTCCCCACCCCGCGGGGGCAAAGGGGACAGCCCCTCAGAAGCCCACCTCCACCCCGGCATAGGCGGTGCGGCCCGGGGCGGGCTCGAAATAGCCGGGCCCCGCGTTCACGCGGACGTTCGCCACGTAGTCGGTGTCGGCCAGGTTCTCCACCCCGCCGTACAGGGTCAGGAGCCGCTCCCCCGGCAGGGCCCAGCGCCAGCCGGCGCGCAGGTCCGCCACCGTATACCCGTCCACCTCCACCGTGTTTCCGTTGTCGGCGTAGGTGGGCCCAGCGTAGCGCAGTCCGGCCTCGGCGAACCCCCGCTCGCCGGCGCGGCGCAGGATCAGGCCGCCATGGTAGGGGGGAAGCCCCGGTATCTCGTTGCTGGCGTAGTCGTTGCCCGCGCGGTCGCGGAAATCGGTGAAGCGGTAGTCCGCCAGCGTGAGCGCCGCGCGCAGGCTCCAACCAGCGGCGGGCTCCAGCTCCACCCCGGCCTCCACGCCCTCCCGGCGGGTGGCCCCGGCGTTCTCGTAGAAGGTGCGGCCGTCCCGCTCGAAGGGCACCAGCTCGTCGCGCACCCGCACCGAGAACAGCGCCACTTCGTAGGTCCCCAGGGCGCCCACGGGTCCGCGCACCCCCACCTCCCGGTTCACCGCCCGCTGCGGCTCCAGGTCCGGGTTGAAGCCGCCCCCGCCGGCCGGGTCGGCCAGCTCCACGAAGGTGGGGCTCTCGAAGGCGGTGGTCACGTTGGCGTAGAAGGTGTGGGCGCCAACCGCGTGGGTCAACCCCAGGCCGGCGCTGGACTCGGTGAAGGTGCGGGCCCCGGAGTCGTCCACCGGGCCGGCGAGGTGATCGTCGATGGCCAGGCGCAGGCGGTCGGCCCGCAGGCCGAGGGTAAGCCCGGTGGCCTCGGTGACAGCCGCCCCCACCCGGCCGAACAGGCCCGCGGCGGTGGCGGTCTGGCGCTCGTCCACCGTCTGCTCCCGGACCGTGCGCTCTTCGTCCACCACGTGGCGCACCCGGTCGTCCTCCTGGCGATCCACGTCGACCCCCACCACCCCCTCCACCGGCACAGCTCCCCAGGTGCCCTCATCGGCGTACTCCAGCCGCGTACCGTAGAACCACCGCTGGTAGCCCACCCGGTTCTCGGCGGCCGGCTCCCCGTCCTGCTCGAAGTAGAACGGCAGCTGCTGCTCGAAATCGCGCCGGCTGGCGAAGGCGCGCGCCGTGAGCTCGCCGGGCAGGCTCGCCGGGTCGGTCCACACCGCGCCGAGGTCCTGCTGGTCAACGCTCTGGCCGGCGTCCAGCGTGACGGCGTCGGGATCGGCCTGACCGGGATCGGCCTCCAACTCCTCCCGGGTCAGGCCGCCGGGGTCCTCGGCGAAGGGAGTGTCCATCGCCCCGGCGATGAGGCGCAGCTCGCGGCCGCCGGCGAAGCGCCGCGTGGCGCTGCCCCGGGCCAGGTACTTCTCAGCCGCGCTCTGCTCCCTGTGACCCTCCTCGCTGAAGCCGGTGATGGAGGCGTGGTAGCCCCAGTCGCCGCGGGTGCCGCCGGCCCGCACGTTGGCCTTGCGCATGGCGTGGGAGCCCGCCTGCAGACGCACCACCGGGCTGCGCTCCATGGCGAAGCCCTCGGCGGTGCGCAGGTCGATGACCCCGCCGGTGGCGTTGCCGTAGAGCACGGAGGCCGGCCCGCGCCGCACCTCCACCGATTCCACGGCGTCCAGGTCCACGGTGTCCACCTGGGACTGGCCGTCGGGAAGGGTGAGCGGCAGGCCGTCCTGGCGCAGCCGCAGGCCCCGGATGCCGAAGGCGGCGCGCGCGCCGAAGCCCCGCGAGGAGACGCGCAGCCCCTGGGCGAAGTTGTGGCGGTTCTGGAAGTACAGGCCGGGCACCGCCTCCAGGCCCTCGTCCAGGGTCAGGCCGGGCCGTCCGGCGCGCCGCTCCGCCCCTTCCACGCGGGTGACCGCCGCCGGCGTCTCCGCCAGCGGCCGCTCCAGGCGCGGCGCGGTCACCGTCACCGGCTCCAGGGTCTCCTCCTCGGCGCCGACGGTAGGCGCCGCCAGGAGCCCTGCCATCAGGACTCTGAACGGTATGCGAGTTCTCACACCTTTCCTCCGGATAGCCCGAGCCGGGCTTGTGCCGTCGCCCAGCTCTGCAAGGTCTCCACGATGCAGCAACGGGGAATCTCCAGGAACTCTCGAAGGCCTGCCGGAGCACCGCAGCGCCTTGCCGTGGGCGCCCGTCTCCTGGAGGATCCCGGGCAGGCATTCCATTGGCGAGGGGGAGCGGACTCCGTGAAAGGTTATGGCCCATGACCGGGTGGGGAAAAGCCCTTGGCCGGGGGTCGGCCCTGGCCGTCTGGCTGGTGCTGGGGGCCGACGCGGCCCATGGCGGGGGCGTCCCCCTGCCAGATCCGGCCTGGGGGATGCGGGGAGCCCAGTGCGGCCCGGAGGAGCCCACCGCGGTCCGAGTTTCGGGGGGCGGGGGCAAGGCGGCGGGCTTCGAGCTTGGCGATCTGGAAGGGGCCGGTAGCGGTACCCGGATCGTGGTGGGAGCCGGCACGAGGCCCACCGGCGGATACCGTCTGGAGCTCGGGGAGCCGCCGGCTTCCCAGCGGGGCCGAACCTTGGTGGTGCGGGTGGCGGTCCGCCCGCCTCCGGAAGGCGCCATGGTGACCCAGGCCCTCACCCGGCCTTGCGGCGTGCTGCGAATTCCGGGAACGGGCGGCTTTGACCGCGTCGAGGTGCGCCTGAACGAGCGCGCCTGGCGCTTCCCTCTCGGCGACGGGGCCTGATTGGCCGGGAACCCCAGGGGCGGGTAGCCGTCTCACAGGAACAGGCTCCGGCCGCGGTCGCGCATCGGGAAGCCCCTCCCCTCCGGGTGTGCGGCCGGGACCTGGGGCCTCCTTACAGGCCTCCGCGAAGGAGAGGAACATGGCCGGCGGCTGGACCAAGGACGGCGACATCCAGCAGCAGATCGAGGACACCGTGGAGGACGAGCTCCTCCGGGTCCGCAGCCAGCTCCCCGAGGGGGAGAGCCTGCGACACTGCGAGGAATGCGAGGCGGAGATCCCCCAGGCCCGCCGGGAGGCCGTCCCGGGGGTCCGGCTGTGCGTCCCCTGCCAGTCCGAGCGGGACGCGGAGCAGCGCCCCCACAGCTATTTCAACCGTCGCGGCAGCAAGGACAGCCAGCTGCGCTGAGGCTCGGGCGCTCCTCCCCCTCGGACCTCCCCCTCAGCCCGCCTTTCGGGGCACCAGACTGCGAAATCGTCGCTTGGCCCAGCTCCCGCCAATGTTCCAGCCCCCCTGCATGATCCCTACCGGGGTGCGAGGGTTGAAGGCGCGCAGGCCCCACCGCTCCCGCCGGTGGGTCATCCATTTCCGCTTGTAGGGTTCGTCGCCGATCAGGTAATCCACCTCCCGGACACCATCCCCGTCCAGGACCCGCTCCATGAGCCGGGCGGTGAGGATAGTCCCCGGAGAGAAGGCCTTCAGATCCTCGTCGAAGCAGAGATTGTGGATGTAGACCGTGCCCCCGTGCACCGCCCACAGCTGCGCGGCGGCGGGCGTCCCCCCCAGCCAGGCCACGCCCAGGCGAAGCCTCCCGCGCTCGGCACAGTGGCGCATCCATTCCGCGGTGAGATGGAAGTTGGGGTCCGGCCCCTTCCAGCTCCGGTTCCAGACCCGTTCGTAGGCGGAAACCCCCTCCTCCAGATCCCGGAGAGAGTCGTAGATGGTCAGCCGGGCCCCGGGCTGGCGCAGGAACTGCCGGGTCTTGCGGCGCACGGTGTTCCTGAGAGACGAAGGCCGGCCCGCCATGTACGCCTCGTACGTCACCCCCTCCGTCGGCAGGTACCAGTTCCCGAAGCAGTAGTATTCCTGCACCCACCAGCCCCGGTCCGTGAGGGCATCACGGAGGGACCGGTACCACGGACGGGTGGGATCCATCTTGTCCAGACCGATGACGTCCCAGCGGGGACGCTCCGCGCTGACGGTGTCCACGAAGGACTCGGCCAGATCCGTTGCCTCCCGGAGGGGCTGGTGGCGGATGGGGCCGTAGACCGGGGAATGGGGATGGGAGAATTCCTCCAACCGCCGGCAGGGGGGGCCCCGGTGGCCCGCATGGGGAACGAAGCGACGGGCCCGGCGGAGCCGTCGTGGGTACGCACGGTATAGAGCACCGGGGTCCCGGCCAGGTCGACGGCGCGGCTCAGGTTCAAAAACCAGGCGGGCTCCAGGAACAGCTCCGTCTCGCCCTGCGCGTTACCCTGCTGGCCCGCCCCCGCCAGGGTGGCCCGCCAGTCCGGTTCCCGGTACCCCCGAATCCCGACCCCTTCCTGCGGTGGGACATACCGGGCGACCGTGTCCACACCGGTCCCGGCCAGGGATCCCTCCGCCTCCAGCAAGCCGCTTTTTTCAAGGCGGACCGCCGTTTGGTCTTCGGAAGAAGTTTCCATGAGCCTCCCCATTCCCTTTGGATATGAATGTTTTTTCCCAAAATTTGCAAAGAGTCTTGTCCTTTCCACAAATGCAACCTTGATACCAGACAAAAAACACCGAAAATTCAATAAAATAAAAACCCGATAACAGTATTGAAAAAATGGCGGTTTCCGATCTGTAAAGGCCGTTGACAACTCGGCGCGTTCGCACTGTCCGAAACCCCAAAAGCTGTAAAAGAGGCCGACACTCATTACGGACCGTTGCGGCCCGTGCGCCATCTCGTTTATAGGGGTGGATGTACCGCATAGGATCGAAAGGAGGCCCGCTGTGGCCCGAAAGCATGTAGAGGAGTTCAAGGGTCAGGAGGGGGAGCCCGAGCTTGCCATTCGCCTCGGCCGGGAGGAGCTGCTCATCCGCAACCGCTACCAGGCCGCCAGCATGATCAACGATTTCCTCATCGGGCTGTGGTTCCTGCTGGGAAGCATCGCCTTTCTCTGGCAGGCCTGGCAGGAGGTGGGGGTCTGGCTGTTCATCCTGGGCAGCGCCCAGCTGCTCGTTCGCCCCCTGATAAGGCTCTCCCACCGGCTCCACCTGAAGTCCGTGCCGCCGGGCCGGTGGGAGATGTAGGGGGACGCGGGTCGGCCCGAAATGGGGTGTCCGGATCTGGACAGGAGGATTTTGGGGAGGGGACGCTACTCGAGGCGATCCGGAAGCACGGTGCAGACTACCGAGCGCCGGTGGCGCGGCCCGTCGAACTCGCAGAGGAACAGGCCCTGCCAGGTGGACAGGCCCAGGCGGCCGTCGATCAGGGGGATGGTCTCGGAGGGGCCCACCAGGCCGGACTTCAGGTGAGAGTCGCCGTTGCCGTCCTGGGCGTCGTGCTCCCACACCCCGCGCGGAATCGTGTCACGGAGCAGCCGGACCACATCGCGGGGGACGCTGTCGTCCCAGTTCTCCTGGATCATGATCCCCGCCGTGGCCCCCTGCACGTAAACCGACACCAGGCCGTCGGGGGCCCCGCATTCCCGCACCACGCCCTCCACCTGAGGGGTGATGTCCACCAGCTCCTCGCGCTCGTGGGTGGCGACCTCGATGATGCGGCGCATGGCTATCTCCCTTCGCGGCTTGCCCGCCGGCCAGGATAGCAGGGGGGCCAGCTGCCCCAGAAACGACCCCGCCCCAAGCATTTGACCGCTCGGTAAGCCCCCCGTGAGAATGAAGTCCCGGACACCGGAGACTCCCATGCCCCGCATCCCCCGACGCCCCCTCGTCATCGCTGCCGTGCTCCTCGTCGCGGCGGCGTGGATCCTCTCGGGCCTGCTCACCCGCCCCGGCCCCGAGCCCGAGAGCCGGGAAGAGCCCCAGCCGATGACCGTGGGCGTGGCCGAGCGCCGCGCCGAACCGGTGGAGGAGCTCCTGGTCCTCCAGGGGGACGTGGAGCCGGACCGCCAAATGGTGGTCCGCGCCGAGACCTCCGGGCAGGTGGCCGAATGGGCCGTGCCCCGCGGCGCCCGGGTGGAGGAGGGGGACCTCCTGGCGCGGCTGAAGATGGACGATCGGGAGGCCCAGCTCCGCCGGGCCGAGGCCCGGCTCGCCGGCGCCAAGAGCGACTACGAGGCCACCAAAGCCATGGCCGAGGACAACTTCATCGGCGAGCTGAACGTCGCCGTGAAGGAGGCGGAGCTGGAGGCCGCCCGGGCCGAGGTGGAGGCGGTACGCCTCGACATCGAGCACACCCGCATCAAGGCCCCCATGACCGGCACCGTCAACCGCCGCATCGCCGAGCGCGGCGACTTCCTGGGGGTAGGGGGGGAGGTGGCGGAGATCGTGGTCAATGACCCGCTCCTGGCCGTGGTGCAGGTGCCCCAGCACCGCGAGGGCGACGTGGAGCCGGGGCAGGAGGCGCGCATCCGCTTCCTGGACGGCCGCCGCGCCAAGGGCGAGGTGACCTTCGTCGCCCCGCTGGCCGACCCCGCCACCCGCACCTTCCGCCTGGAGGCCACCTTCCCCAACCCCGACGGCGACCTGCCCTCCGGGATCAGCGCCGAGGTGGTGATCCCGGTGGCGGAGAGGAAGGCCCACCGCGTCTCCCCCTCCCTCCTGGTCCTGAACGACGACGGGCGGCTCGGGCTGCGGGCCGTGGAGGACGGCGAGGTGGTCTTTCACGAGGTGGAGATCGTCCGCGCCGACGAGCAGGGGGTCTGGGTCACCGGCCCGCCGGATGAGCTGACCCTCATCACCGTGGGCGGCGGCTTCGTGCGAGCCGGGGAAACGGTGCGCACCGAGGCGGCCCCCGCCCCCGGCGAGGGCGGTCCGTGAGGGCGCTCATCGCCGCCGCGGTGGGCCGGGCCCGGGCGGTCCTCCTCCTGCTGGGCATCCTGCTGGTGCTGGGCACCGTCTCCTACGCCACCATCCCCAAGGAGGCCAGTCCGGAGATCGACATCCCCATCTACTTCGTCACCGTCCCCTACCCCGGCATCACCTCCGAGGACGCCGAGCGCATCCTGCTCCGCCCGTTGGAGCGGGAGCTGCAGTCGGTAGCCGGGCTGGACGAGATGCGCTCCTGGGCCGGGGAAGGCTTCGCCATGCTGCGGCTCGACTTCGACCCCGGCTGGGACAGCGGGCGGGCCCAGGCCGACGTGCGGGAGCAGGTGGACCAGACGGAGCCGGAGCTCCCCGAGGAGGCCGAGGAGCCCCAGGTCTCGGAGGTGGACGTGTCGCTGTTCCCGGTGCTCACCGCCACCCTCTCCGGCCCCGTGGACGAGCGCACCCTGCTGGAGACGGCCCGCGACCTGCGCGACCGCCTGGAATCCCGTCCGGGCATCCTGGAGGTGGACATCGGCGGCGAGCGCGAGGACGTCATGGAGATCCTCGTGGATCCCCTGATCATGGAGTCCTACAACCTCTCCTACGCCGAGCTCACCTCCGCCATCCAGCGCAACAACCTCCTGGTCACCGCGGGCAGCATGGACACCGGCGCCGGACGCATCTCGGTCAAGGTACCCGGCACCATCGAGGGCCCCGACGCGGTGGAGAACATCGCCCTGCGCAGCCACGAGGGCACGGTGGTGCGCGTGGGGGACGTGGCCGAGGTGCGGCAGACCTACAAGGACCCGGACAGCTTCGCCCGCATCGACGGCAATCCGGCGCTGTCCCTGGAGATTCGCAAGCGCAGCGGGGCCAACATCCTGGAGGTGGTGGGCGAGGCCCGGGCGGTCATCGAGGAGGCCCGCCAGCAGGCCCCCGAGGCCCTGGAGGTGCGCTACCTGCAGGACGCCGCCGAGGACGTGGCCGACTTCCTCGGCGACCTGGAGAACAACGTCATCACCGCCGTCCTCCTGGTGGTGCTGGTGATCGTCGCCGCCCTCGGGGTGCGCGCCTCCCTGCTGGTGGCGGTGGCCATCCCCGGCGCCTTCCTCGGCGGGATCCTGGCCCTCGACCTGCTCGGCTTCACCCTCAACCTGGTGGTGCTGTTCTCCCTCATCCTGGTGGTGGGGATGCTGGTGGACGGTGCCGTGGTGGTGGCCGAGCTGGCCGACCGTCACCTCGCCGCGGGCCAGCCGCGCCGGGCCGCCTACCGCGACGCCGCGGCGCGCATGGCCTGGCCGGTGACCACCGCCATCGCCACCACCCTGGCGGTCTTCTTCCCCATGCTCTTCTGGCCCGGCGTGGTGGGCGAGTTCATCGTCTACCTGCCGGCCACGGTCATCCTCACCCTGCTGCTGTCCCTGGCCATGGCGCTGATCTTCGTCCCCACTCTGGGCTCGGTGGCGGGCCCCCGGCGGGCCCTCAACCCCGTGCTGACGCGCCAGATCCGGGCCGCCGAGGCGGGCCGCTGGGAGGAGCTGGGCCGGGTCAACCGGGCCTACGTGGACGCCCTGGCCGTCGCCTGCCGCCGGCCGGGCCGGACCCTCCTGGTGGTGGCCGCGGCCACCGCCGCCGTCTACGCCGCCTGGGCGGCCCATGGCCGCGGCGTCTCCTTCTTCCCCGACATCGAGCCCCGCTTCGCCCAGATCCAGATCCAGGCGCGGGGCGACCTCTCGGTGTGGGAGGCGGACGACCTGGTCCGCCGCGTCGAGGAGCGCATCGCCGGCACCGAGGGCATCAAGACGCGCTACGCCCGTACGCTGGTCTCCCAGCAGCGGCGCCTGGAGGGCGACCTCGCCGAGGACGTCATCGGCATCATCCAGCTGGAGCTCACCGACTGGCGCACCCGGGCGCCCGCCTCGGAGGTCCTGCAGGAGCTGCGCGGGCGGATCACCGACATCCCCGGCCTGAAGATCCAGGTCCGCGAGCAGGAACGCGGCCCCACCTCGGGCAAGCCGGTGGTGGTGGAGGTCCAGGGCGAGGACGAGGGACAGCTGAAGGCGGCGGTGGAGGAGGTGCGCCAGCGCATGGCCGAGGTGGGCGGCTTCACGGACGTGGAGGACGACCGCCCGCCGCCGGGGGTGGAGGTGGAGCT
Organism: Thiohalorhabdus denitrificans; assembly: GCF_001399755.1. Taxonomy (NCBI): domain Bacteria; kingdom Pseudomonadati; phylum Pseudomonadota; class Gammaproteobacteria; order Thiohalorhabdales; family Thiohalorhabdaceae; genus Thiohalorhabdus; species Thiohalorhabdus denitrificans. Next base: position 234,638 of record NZ_LJCP01000008.1, read on the forward strand.
GCGGGTGGACCGCGAGGAGGCGGCCCGCCACGGGGTGGACATCGCCCTGCTCGGCCAGGGCCTGCAGACCCTCACCGAGGGCACCCTGCTGGGCACCTACCACCCCGAATTCACCGACGAGGCGGTGGACATCCGGCTGCGCCTGCCCACGGACGCCCGCCACCTGCAGCAGCTCGCCACCCTGCGCCTGCCCACGGAGCGGGGCCTGGTTCCCCTGCGCAACTTCGCCGAGCTGGAGCCGGTCCCGGCCACCGGCCTCATTAAGCGCCGGGACGCCAACCGGGCCCACACCGTGGAGGCGGACGTAGCCAGTGGCGAGCTGGTGGACGAGCGTCTATCCGCCCTGGAGGAGGCCCTGGCGGAGGACCCCCTGCCCGGGGAGGTGGACTACGCCTTCCGGGGCGAGCGGGAGGACATGGCGGAGTCCACGGGCTTCCTGACGCGGGCCTTCTACCTCGCCCTTGGCCTGATGGTGGTGATCCTGGTGACCCAGTTCAATCGCTTCACCCAGGCCGGCCTGGTGCTGTCCGCCATCCTGTTCTCCACCGCCGGGGTCCTGGTGGGGCTGCTCCTGCGGGGCGAGCCCTTCGGCATCGTCATGAGCGGCATCGGCACCCTGGCCCTGGCGGGGATCGTGGTGAACAACAACATCGTCCTCATCGACACCTACAACGTGCTGCGCCGGGACCACGACCTGGCGCCCCTGGAGGCCGCCCTGCGCACCGGCGCCCAGCGCGCCCGGCCGGTGATCCTCACCGCCGTGACCACCATCCTGGGGCTGGCGCCCATGGTCTTCGGCCTCACCATCGACTTCGTGGGCCGCGACTTCCACATCGGCGCCCCCTCCACCCAGTTCTGGACCCAGCTGGCCACCGCCATCAGCGGCGGGCTGCTGCTGGCCACCCCCCTGACCCTGTTCTTCACCCCCGCCATGCTGGTCTGGCTCGACCGGCGCCGGGACGGGGACCAAACCGCCCCCGCCTGAGCCCGGCCCCGGACCGCCTCACCCCTCCCCTGCGCCCCAATGCGCCGGGCCCGGCTTTGACCGGGCCCGGCCCCAACTGGATAATCCGCCACCTCTTCCCCCCTGCCCAGCGGGCTTTGAAAACCGAGCCTGCAACGCCCATGAGCAGCCCCGACGCCCAGCCGACCCCCGCCGAGATCGAGGAACGCGAGCGCCTCGCCGAGGTGAAGTCCCGCCTGCAGCGCGCCCTGGGCGCCCTTGACAGCTACGCACGGGAGATCCAGGAGCTGAAGGAATACCTGTGGGACAGCCGTGGGGACATGGACCACGCGGAGAAGGTGGCCGCCCGGGAGCAGGTCCAGCAGTCGGTGCGCACCGGCGAGCTCACCCCCTTCGTGCAGGACGGATAAACCGCCCCAGCTTTTCCGTGGCCTGCTTTCCCTCCCTTTTGCAGCTTCCCACAACCGCCCGTCTATTGCCTTGGCAAAGCCGCCCGAAGGGCGGTTCCCTTTCCTTTTCCGGCTTCCTGTTCCGCAACGAGAACGCAAGCACATTGCAAGGAATTCCTTATATACAAAACTACTTATTTAAATACTATTATTGAATTTTGCCCGATAATCCTTTACCAAATACACCGCCCGGAAAGCTGAAAGAGGTTCACTTCTATACCGCTTTCCAGGCCCGTTTCTTTGCCCCGCACATCCCGAAACGGGGGGATAAGGGATGCCTCAATCTTTCTGCAGAGCAGCTGGAACCCTTTTCCAACGTTTGTTTTCCAAAACCCTCCCCTTGCCTACGGAATCCGGCCCATGGAAGGGCCTCCATCCCACAAGAGGACCCGGTTTATTCCCCGTACTCCAGGGCCTATCCCGGGAACGGTCTCGCAACTTCAGACATCTTTTCCTGAATTCGGAGGAAACTGCGGGGATATCGGACAAGCGGATGACAACCCATATAAAAATGGTATCATTCGCCCTCCATTTAAACCCGACCCCAAAAATCAGAAATTCACACGCAGGCCCGGTCGAGCTGACCGGGTCCCGGCGGCCCGGATTCAGAAGGCAGGAGGCCTAGCATGCCGAAGGAAATCCGAGTGGGAACGAGGGGCCTGCGGGAGGACGCCCTCCGCACGCTGCCGCTGTTCCTCCAACGGGTCGCCCTGGAGAAGGAAGGGGAATGGCGGCTCGTATCCGGGGAGGAGGCGGCCGACGTCCTGCTGGTGGACATCGACCGGGCTGACCCCCCCGGAGGGTCCGGGACCGCGGCCGCGCAGGATGAAATCCCCGTGGTTGCCGTGTCCGATGACCCCGGCCGGTTGCCCCCGGGGCGCCCCGGGCTGGTGTACCCCCTCCGGGCGCAGGAGCTCGGGCGAGCCCTGCTCCGAAGCACGGGGGCGGAGCCCTCGGAAAGCCCGGAATCGGAAACGCCTGCCGAACCTGCCCAGCCTGCCCCCGGAGCCAAGGGCAATCCCCCGGCCGGGCCCTGCAGCCGGAAGGTGGCCGAGCTCATCGAGCCGCTGCGCAGGGAGCAGGCGGGCACGGATCTCCGCCTGGATCTGGAGGACGGCCACTACCTGGCCGCCAGCCCGGAGAAGGGCTACTTCGTGACCACCCTCCATATCGGGGGATTCGCTCACCAGTGCCCCGGCCTAGCGGAAAAGGAATGGCAACCCATTCGGGGGGGCCTGCCCGAGGGCCAAGGACCGCGCAGGTCCATGGCCCAGCTGGAATGGCTCCTGGCCTATTTCGGGGCGCGCGACGGACTGCTGCCCCAGATACCCCGGGACGCCGGATTCACCCTCCAGGCCTGGCCCGACTATCAGGTGGTTCCCATGGCGGCCAACAAGCCCCGGGTCTGGGCCTATCTGAAGGGACATGCGGCGGACGCCGGGACCATCGCCGCGGCGACGGGCGTGGATTGGGGGGAGGTGGTCGGCTCCCTCAACGCCGGATGGCTCGCGGGGGCGGTCCGCTCCGCCCCGGTGACCACCCCCAGCCCGGCCGGGAGCAAGGACGGTACCGCCAAGGCCGAGATCATCGGCAAGATCCAACAGCGCCTCGGGCTCCAGCCGGGCGGCGAGTAGCCAGGAGGAGGAACCACTTGTCCGAAATCAAACTGGTCTTCGCCGGGCCCACGGGAGCGGGGAAGACCGAGGCCATCTCCCAGATCAGCGAGAAGCCGCCGCTCAGCACGGACCTCTCCGCCTCGGACGAGGTGGCTCTGCAGAAGGCGACCACCACCGTGGCCATGGACTTCGGGGAGCTGACCCTGCCGGGCGGGGAGAAGCTCCACCTCTACGGGACCCCCGGCCAGGAGCGGTTCGCCCATATGTGGCCCATTCTGGCCCGCGGCAGCCTGGGGATCATCCTGCTCATCGATCACACGGCCAACGATCCGGCCGGGGATCTGGAGCTCTACCTCCGCTCCTTCCGCCCCCTCATCGAGGAAACCGCGATCGTGATCGGAGTGACGCGCAGCGACCTCGCCCCCGAGGTAGACGCGCAGCCTTATCACGACCGGCTGGCGGAGCAAGGGCTCGATTACCCCGTGCTGTTCGTGGACCCGAGGGACCAGCAGGACGTCCTCATGATGCTGGACACGCTGTTGGCCCTGCTGGAATTCCAATAAAGCCCCTCTAGGACCCCCCCCACACCCAAGAGGACAAGCCATTGAGCACTGTGGCCGAGCACGAGGGCTACCAGGCCCGCCTGAAAGAGCTTCTTGAATCCCAGACCGAGGTGACGGGCGCCGTCATTTCCACCGAGGACGGGCACGCCCTGGCCGGCTACAGCCGGCGTGAGCTCTCGGGCGAGCGCATCGCCGCCATGAGCAGCTCTTTGGTGGGCCTGGGCGGCACCATGGCGCACACCGTGGGCCAGGGCGAAAACGAGTTCGTCATCGTCCAGAACAACGACGGCTACGTGGCCACCTTGCGCATCGACAACCGGCACCTGCTGACCGTGGCGGCCAAGGCGGGCATCAATCTGGGCATGCTGCTGACCCTCAGCCGCAATACCGCCAAGGACCTGGCCGCGATCGTGGGCAAATAACCCCGCCCGAACCGGAGCCAACGGCCCCAGCTGTGAAGGGGCAGATGCATACCCCGAGGGGAGGGCCTTCCCCAGCCCATGCCACATAGGAGGAAGCACCAATGGCGAGCACTCTCAACGATGTCGTCGCGGACATGCTGGAACAGGTGGACGAGGCCCTGGGCGTGGCCGTAGTGGACCTGAACTCCGGCCTGCTGCTGTCCGTGGCGCACAACGTGCCCTATTTCACCCAGAGCTACCTAGACGCGGTGGCCGCGGCCGCCGTGGACATGTTCCGGGGCAAGACGGTCAGCAACGTGGAGAACCTGATCGCCCAGCAGCGCGGCGAGGAGCCAAAGCGCCACGTCCAGGAAGTGCAGATGGGCACCACCCATACCCACCACGTCATGTCCATAGTCCCCGACAAGCCCGACGCCCTGCTGGTTCTGATCACTAGCAAGAAGGCTAACCTGGGCATGGCCTGGGCGGCGATGAAGAACAACCTGCCCAAGGTGGCGCCCTACTGCCCGTAGGGCGGCGAGCGAGCGGGCCCTTAGCGCCCGCTCCGCAGTCGATCAAGGAGGGGCCGGGGGAATCCCTGCCCCTCCATTTCGTCGATCACCGGATCCACGTCGTAATCCACCCGCCGATGGGACAGTTCGCCCGTTTCCGGATGGAACAGGGCGAAGGCCGCACCCGGCTTTCCGTCCCGGGGCTGGCCCACCGACCCCGGACAGACGAGGCAGTGCCGCCATTCTCGCAGTTCCTGCCCCGGATCCCCCGAGAACCCGTCCCTACCCTTCGCCGTCCGGTAATAGGTGCCCTGAATGTGGGTGTGCCCGTGGAAGCAAATGGGCACACCGCGATCCTGGAGCTCGTCCAAGTTGGCCTCGTAGGTCATATGGTAGACGTAGCCGTTGAAAAAGGTCGGATCGCGCGGCGCGCCGTGCAGCGCCAGCCAGTCCTCCCCCTCCAGGCAGCAGGGCAGACCGTCCAGCCAGCCCTTGGCCTCCTCGCCCAGCACCCCGCGGGTCCACTCGATCACCCAGTAGGCGGTATTGGAAAACCCCTTCCGGGACTGGCTATTGGCCGCGGCATGGTCGTGGTTGCCCTTTAGGAGAGTCAGCCCGGAGTCGCGCAGGAGCTCGATGCATCCCTGGGGATGGGGGCCGTAGCCGACCACATCGCCGAGGACGATGCCCCGGGTAATCCCCTCCGCCTTCAGGTACGCCAGCACCGCCTCCAGGGCCGGGCGGTTGGCGTGGACGTCGGCGAGGATCGCCAGGAGGTCGGATCCGGTACGCTCGGTGCTTCCGGTCGCCTCCGGGGCGGCCATCCGGGCCCGGAAGGAGGGATGCCCGGACTGGATCCCCTCCACCAGGGCCGTGCGCCGCTCCGCCTGCTCCGCGTTCGCCACGAACAGGCGGTTGAGCCGCTGGGCCAGGACCCGCAGCCAGTGGGGATCGCCGAAATGCCGCAGGATCCCCCGCCCCAGCTCCTGCCCCAGGGCGGTCAGCCCCTCCGTCCCCAGCCCCAGGGGCAGGCGGATCCAGTAGCCCAGCGCCTCGGCGAGGGACCGGAAGTCGTCCCAGTCGTAGGTGTCGTCATCGAGGTAGAACAGCCGTCCTTGGCGGTCCCGGCCGAAGTTCGACAGGCCTTCGTCGAGGCGCTTCCCCGGCCCCGTGGCCGCCTCCAGATAGACCCCCAGCAGGCGCGCCAGCAGCCGGTACTGGTCCTCACCGCTCAGGACCGGGAGCTCCTGATGCAGCGGTTCAAGCAGGGGGGCGACGTTGCCGATCCGGTTCTCGCCGTCCACCCGGGCCAGGAACCAGGTCTTGGCGGGATGATGCAGTCCCAGGGCCCGCTCGCTGTCCAGGGCGTGACGGACCCAGCGCCGGGCGGTGTCCCAATCCAGGTCCAGATCCAGCCGGACCTTGGCCACGCGCCCGTCCCCGCACACCACGCCGGTGCCCGGACGGCCCGTGAAAAACTCCCCGCGACCGAGCGGCTCGGGGGCCTGCTTGCCCATCAGCTCGGCGACCACCGCCTCGGCGTACGCCTCCCCGGGGACGACCGCGCCCACCACCTCGACGCGCTCCACCCCGGGGCCGGGAAAGGGCTCAAATTCGGTCATGAGGGTCCATCTTTACTCCGCTGTTCGCGGTTCCGGGCCTGCATTCTCCCTTTTTTAATCTACCAGGGACAGGGCTCGCGAGGCCCATGCTGCTGGAGCTTTTTCCCTGCGCGGATGGGGCCCGGCGGACGGAGCCCATCGACTGTTGCCAACCCCTGTGCACCGATCGATAATCCTACCTGGGATTCCCTTCCCAAGGGCCATTTCGGGGGTAGCGCCATGCAAGGAGCCATCCGTTCCCACGCCGGTCCCGTGCTGCTGACGGCCCTGCTGGGCCTTCTCTGCGCGGGACCCGCCCTCGCCGAAGAATCCGGCGGCGGCAACCCTTTCCTCGCCGAGGCGGGCGGGGAGAACGGGGACGACAAGGCCGACAAGGCGAACGGGGCCGAGGACAGCGGCGAGCGCGGCTCCGAGGACCGCTGCGGCGGCGGCTGGGCCGGCAAGGCCGACTCCGACCCCATGGAGCCGGACCCCGATGAGCAGATGGGCAAGTGCGGCCGCTGCTTCGGCGGGGACGAGTAGCATGCGGCGCCGGCGCTTCCTGCAGGGGGCGCTGGCGGGCCTCGGCGCCTGGCTGGGGCGGCCGGTGCTGGCGCCCGGGGCCCGGGCCGCGCCGCAGGAAGGATCCGGGCCGGACGGCTGGGAGGTTCTGGAAGCCGCCCTGGACCGCCTCCTGCCCGCCGACGGGGACGGCCCCGGCGCCCGGGACATCGGCGCCGCAGACTACCTGCGCACTACCCTCAACGGGCCGCGCATCGACCCCGAAGACCGGGACTTCCTTCTCCAGGGCGCCGACTGGCTGGACGACGCCGCCCGCAAGGAGGCCGGCGCTCCCTTTCCCGACCTGCCGCCCGTCAAGCAGGACGCCGTCCTGACCACCATCGCCCGTAGCGACGCCGGCGACCGCTGGCTGGCGCGGCTTCTGGATCATCTGTTCGAGGCCCTGCTCGCCGACCCCATCTACGGCGGCAACGCTGGCGGCCGGGGCTGGGCCTGGCTGGAGCACCGGCCCGGCTTTCCCCGCCCCCCCGCCAGCAAGACCTATCCCCGCCTGGCCGAACGGTGGTACGCATGAGCGCCGAGCCCGACTTCGACGTCTGCGTGGTGGGCAGCGGGGCCGGCGGCGCCCCGGTGGCCCTGGCCCTGGCCGAGGCCGGCTACTCGGTGGTGGTGCTAGAGAAGGGCCCGCGCTTCACCGAGGAGGATTTCTACAAGGACGAGTTGGCCTGCTGCCGGCGGGACGTGTTCACCCCGAGCCTCCGGGACGAGCGCCACGTCATCGCCCCGGAGCGGGGCTCCCCCACCAGCACCGCCGACTCCGGCGTCAGCTGGTGGAACGGCAACTGCGTGGGCGGGGCCACCAACTTCATGAGCGGCTACTTCCACCGCCAGAAGCCCGTGGACTTCCGCCTGCGCTCCGAATTCGGCCCCGTGGACGGGGCGGACGTGCGCGACTGGCCCATCGGCTACGAGGACCTGGAGCCCTACTACGCGCGGGTGGAGCGGGAGGTGGGCGTCTCCGGACGGGTCACCGACCACCCCGCCGCCGAGCCCCGCTCCACCGACGACTTCCCCCATCCCCCCACCGCCGAGCACGCCGTGGCCGGCTGGATCGACGACGCCGCCCGGGAGCAGGGCCTGCACCCCTTCCCCGTGCCCCGCGCCATCCTGCCGGCCCCCGCCGGCGGCCGGCAGGGCTGCAGCTACAGCGGCTACTGCGGCGGCTACGGCTGCCCCACCGGTGCCAAGGGCAGCAGCCGGGCCGCCCTGCTCGACCGGGCCGAGGCCACCGGCCGCTGCGAGGTCCGCGACCGCTGCCACGTCCACCGCCTGGAGAGCGACGCACGCGGCCGGGTCACCGCCGCCGAATACTTCCACTACCCCGACCCCGAGGGGCGGCCGCGCACGGTGACGGCGCGCTCCTTCGCCGTGGCCTGCCAGCCGGTGGAGACCGCCCGGCTGCTGCTGACCTCCCCGGGGCCCGCCCACCCCGACGGCCTCGCCAACGGCAACGGCCTGGTGGGCCGCTACCTGCTGTTCTCCGCCGGCGGCACCGGCGGCGGGCTGCTCGCCTACGACGACCTGGACTCCGGACGGGCCTCGGAGCTGGCGGTGGAGGGTCCCTTCGTCAATCGGGCGGTGCAGGACTGGTACACCCTGGAGGCGGACGAGGTGGGCGGGCGAGCCAAGGGGGGCACCGTGGACTTCCTGCTGGCCCACAACAACCCCATCGCCCGGGCGTCGGGCACCAAGCGCGACGCCGAAGGCGGCCTGGTGTGGGGCCGGGCCCTCAAGCGGCGCCTGAAGGAGCGCTTCACCGAGGGCCGGCAGGTGCGCTTCGAGGTGTTCTGCGACTGGCAGCCCCTGGCGGACAGCCGCGTGACCCTCGACCCGGAGGAGACCGACCGCTGGGGCCGCCCGGTAGCCCGCGTCCACCTCGCCCACCACCCCCGGGACCTGGCCGTGGGCCGCCACATCGCCCGGGGCACGGCGGAGGTACTGCGCGGGCTGGGGGCGCGGGACGTGGACTGGTCGGTGAGCGCCAACCCGCCGGTGAACCTGGTGGCCGGCGGCTGCCGCTTCGGAACCGACCCCGCGGAGGCCGTCCTCGACCCCGACTGCCGCGCCTTCGGGGCCGACAACCTCTACATCACCGACGCCAGCTTCATGCCCACCGGCGGCAGCGTCCCCTTCACCTGGACCATCTACGCCAACGCCTTCCGCGTGGCCGACCGCATCCGGGAGAGCCTGTAGCCGGCCTGAAGGACCCTCTCCCGGGTCCTCAGGTCCCGCAGAAGGTCTGCTCCACCACCTCCTCCGGCCTGGGCGGCCGGGCGAGGTGCTCGTAGCCGGGGTGGTCGGCGTAGGGGTCCGCAAGGACGGTGAGCAGGTCGTCGATGGGCCGGAGGTCGCCCTCGTGCATGGCCGCGGCGATGGCCTCCTCCACGCGGTGGTTGCGGGGGATGTAGGCGGGGTTCACGGCGCGCATGGCGGCGCGGCGCGCTTCGTCGCCGCTGTCCTCGGCGGCCAGGCGGTCACGCCAGGACCGGGCCCAGGCGTCGAAATCGGCGGGGTCCGCGAACAGCTCGCGCACGGCCTCGTCGTTCTCGGAGGGCTCCCGCCCCAGGTCGGCCAGGCGGCGGAAGGTGAGGGTGAAGTCCGCCCGCTGCACGGCCATGCGGGCGAGCAGGTCCAGGGCCAGATCCTCGTCGCCGTCGCGCTCCTCCATGAGCCCCATCTTGCGGCGCAGGCCGGCGTGGTAGCGGGCGTTCAGGCGATCCTGGAAGGGATCGAGCATCTCGTGGGCGGCGGCCACGGCGGTGTCCGGGTCGTCGGAGATCAGCGGCAGCAGGGCCTCGGCAAAGCGCGCCAGGTTCCATTGCGCGATCTTCGGCTGCTGGTCGTAGGCGTAGCGGCCGTGTCGGTCGATGGAGCTGTACACCGTGGCGGGGTGGTAATCGTCCATGAAGGCGCAGGGGCCGTAGTCGATGGTCTCGCCGGCGATGGAGACGTTGTCCGTGTTCATCACGCCGTGAATGAAGCCCACCAGCAGCCAGTCGGCGACGAGGTCGGCGGTGCGGTCGGCCACCGCGCCCATCAGCGCCTTGTAGGGCTGCTCGGCTTCGGCCACCTCCGGGTAGTGGCGCTCGATGACGTAGTCGGCCAGGGCGCGAACGGTGTCCAGGTCGCCGCGCCGGAAGAAGTACTCGAAGGTGCCCACCCGCACGTGGCTGGCCGCCACGCGCGTGAGCACGCCGCCCGGCTCCACCTGCTGGCGCAGCACCGGATCGCCAGTGGCCACCATGGCCAGGGCTCGGGTGGTGGGGATACCGAGGGCGGCCATGCCCTCGCTCACCAGGTACTCCCGAATCACCGGCCCGAGGGAGGAGCGGCCATCGCTGCCGCCCCGGGAGAACGGTGTGCGCCCGGAGCCCTTGAGCTGGAGGTCCCGCCGCACCCCGTCGCGATCCACCACCTCGCCCAGCAGCACGGCCCGGCCGTCGCCGAGCTGGGGCACGAAGTTGCCGAACTGGTGGCCGGCGTAGGCGAGCGCCAGGGGCTCCGCGCCCTCGGGGACGCGGTTGCCCGCTAGAACCTCCAGCCCCTCCGGGGCGGCCAGGGCCTCGGCATCGAGACCGAGCTCCTCGGCAAGATCCGCGTTGAGGCGCAGGAGCTGCGGCTGGGAGACCTCCGTGGGCCCTACCCGGGCGTAGCAGGCCTCCGGCAGGCGGAGGTAGCTGTTGTCGAGCGCCAGCGGCTCGGCGGCGGTGGTTTCGGCTTGGCTCAAGGTGATCGCCCCGTTTCCGGGCCACCGTGGCGGCCCGGATCTAATCCCGAGTAATTGTGTAAGGAATGCACACGAATTGTGCGGGTCCCGGGCGGCGGATTCAATGGGCCGGGGGCGTCAGCCGGCGGCCCCCAGGGCCGCCAGGGCCAGGTGCATGCCCTGCACCAGGACGATCACCAGGATCAGGGCCACGGGATAGACGGAGGAGTACGCCACGATGGGGCGCTCGGAGCTGTCCACGCGGCGGATGATGTCCAGGCCGGGGGTGAAGGTCATGCCCCCGCAGATGACCCCGAAGCATTCGCTGACCGGGATGCGCAGCAGGTAGTGGCCGATCAGGAAGCTTCCGGCCATGGGTACCACGGCCAGCAGGAGGGCGTAGAAGGCGTAGTAGATCGCCTGGAAGTCCAGGGATTCCACGAAGCTCTGCCCCGTCTCCAGGCCCACCTGGACGAAGAACAGGGCCAGGCCCAGCTCCTTGAGCACCGCCGTGGCGTTGCGCGGGAAGCGGCCAATGAAATTGCCGATCCGGCCGAAGTGGCCGAAGATCAGCCCGGCCACCAGCGCGCCGCCGGCGATCCCCAGGGAGAAGTTCCCCAGCCCGGGCAGGGGCACCACCAGGCCGCCGAGGGCGAAGGCCAGGAAGAGGATGGCGGCCAGGGAGCCGATGTCCACGCGGCGCTGCACGGTGTGGTGCTCGTGGCCCAGGAACAGCTCCAGCTGGTCCAGCTGGTAGGGCGTGCCCACAGCCACCACCACGTCGCCGTAGGCCAGGGTCTCGTCCTCGTTGGGCACGAACTCCAGGCTGCCGCGCATGACCCGGGTCAGCGAGGCGTTGAAGCGCAGACGCAGGCCCAGGTCCCGCAGGGAGCGGTTCACCACCGCGGTGTTCTCCACCACGATGGAGCGGGTATCCAGCTCGGAGTGCTCATCGAAGGACTCCTGCACCTCCTCGCCGATGGCGCCGCCCACGGCCTCCACCTCCTCCGGCACGCCCTCCAGCCGCAGGAGGTCGCCCTTCTGCAGGACGGAGCTGCCGCTGGCGGAGCGCACCGACAGGCCACGCAGGATGCCGGAAACCGCCACGTCGTGCTGCTGGAACAGCTCCACGTCCCGGATCAGCCTGCCGTGGAGCTCCTCGTTATCCAGCTTGTACACCGCCGCGTGCAGGCGGCTGCGGCCCCGGACCTCCGCCGCCATCTTGTCGCGCAGGAGGCGGACGGCGATGCTGATGAACAGGATCACCCCCACCAGCCCGAAGGGGTAGCCCACACCGTAGCCGAAGATCACCTCCTGCTCGGGGCTGAACTGGAGGGCGCTGATCAGCGCCGGGCTGGAGGTGAAGGCCCCGGCGAACAGCCCCAGCCCCACCCCCACGGGGATACCGAACAGGGCGATGACGGCCACCGTGTTGACGCCGGAGATGGCCAGCAGGACCAGGACATTGGTGATGAAGCGCCGGCCGTGCTGCTTGAAGGCGCGAAAGAAGCTGGGTCCGGCCTCCAGGCCCACGCACAACAGGAACAGGACGATGCCCAGATCGGCGAGGATGGGCAGCGGGTCGAACTGGTAGAAGTAGCCCGCCACCATGGCGGCGATCAGCACGCCGCTGGAGCCGAAGCCCACACCCTTGATGGTCAGATTGCCGAAGGCGATGCCGATCAGGACCAGCAGGAAGGTGATGACCAGATCGGACTTCTGGAAGAAGATCTGGATGGGGATCAGGACATCGGCTTCGGGCATGAGGGCCTCGGTTCGCCTGTGGGCGGTGGGGCAAAAAAGCCCGTCACCACCCAGGGTAGCAGGATGGGGGACACGCACCATCCCGGGACGGGGACAAAACCGTGCCCGCCCTCTTCGGCGCGCACCTCGGAAGGACCCCCGGGCCGGGCTTCGGACAAGGTAAGGAGGCAGCCATGGACCCATTCCTGCAGGCCGCCCTGGAGGAGGCCGAGGAAGGCTACCGCGAGGGCGGCGTCCCCATCGGCGCCGTCCTCGTACACGGCGACCGCATCCTCGGCCGGGGCCACAACCAACGGGTGCAGCGGGGTAGCGCCGTCCTGCACGCCGAGACGGCCGCTTTGGAGAACGCCGGCCGCCAGCCGGCCAGTGTCTACCGGGAGTGCGCCCTCTACACCACCCTGTCGCCCTGCCCCATGTGCTCCGGGGCGGCCCTGCTCTACGGCATTCCCCGGGTGGTGATCGGCGAGAACCGGAACTTCCTGGGCGAGGAAGAGCTGCTGCACTCCCGGGGGGTAACGGTGGAGGTCCGGCAGGACCCCGCCTGCATCGACCTCATGGTCCGCTTTATCGCGGAAAAGCCGGAACTCTGGAACGAGGATATCGGGGTGTGAGGACGGCCGAAATTCGGTAGGGTGACGCGCCTCGCCACCGCCACACCCGACCACGGGGGGAGAACATGCGCCACAACATCGCCCACGCCCTGATCCAGGACGAGAACATCAACTTCGCCGTGGTGTCCGTGGTGGACGCCGCCATCGCCCAGCCGGAGCAGGCCGAGAAGCTCGTCGAGACCCTGCAGGCCGCCTACGGCTGCCCCGTGGTCCTCATGGGCCAGGACAACCACCAGCTCTTCGGCCGCCAGGACATTGTCGACTTCCTCAACCAGTTCGAGCCGGCCCAGCTGCCCTGGGAGGAAACCGAGATCGACATCCCCGACCCTTCCCGGGGCGAGGCGTAGCCCGGAACGCAGGATCAGTGGAGGAAGCTTGCGGGGGAAGGCGGGGGTAGGAGCGGCTTGGCAGCCGCGACCCGGTTCCGCCGTATTCCAACCGGCGGCTTCATAACTTGAGGCTGGACTACCAGGCCCGGGCAAAATCCGCGGAAGATTATCGCCAGGATCCGAAAGCCGCCGATAATCCCGAGTCCCTTTCCCTTTTAACAAGTACGCATTCTTCCCGAGGCAAGCCAGGGAAGCCAATGGCGCCGGAACTAATAGCAATTGATTGTGGCAAATCGGGCATTCCCAGCAATGGCAAAGGGGGCGGCAAAGCCGCCCCCTTTGCGTCGTTTCTGGCTCAAACGCCTAAGGCACGTAGCAACCATAACTCACGTCGTCCGAGCCCAAGCGGTCGGCACTGGTCCGCTGCACGAAGGAATCTCCCCCGTCCGATGAAATAAACAAGCCCTGATCTATAGTACCGACATATAACCGCGAGCCGCCGCAAGTGGACACGGCCTGCCCGCTGGAGGGGGAGGCCAGCCCGCTAAAGCTTTGGCCATTGTCCACCGACTTCGCCACCTCGGAGGTCATAGTCGCTGCGTAGACAGCACCAGAACTGTCCACGGCCACGCTTTCGGTGCGGCTCTCCGGCAATCCAGCCGCTTCGGTGCGGGTAGTAAAGGTTGCCCAATCGTCATTGGATACGGATATGCCATCACTATGACTGATATAGACGTTGGTACCGTCTACAGCTATCCCCCCTTGGGCCCCGTAAACCTTCTCCCCCGTATCTGTGAAGGTGCTACCCCCGTCGGACGATTCATCAATGAAGCCGCTACCGGTAACGGCATAAATTTGGTCACCATCTGCGTATACTCCATCTATAAAAAGCTCTTGCAGACCATCATCTTGCGTCATGAGCCGCGCAGTACCGTCATCAGCCAACTCAAGAACACCATCGGTACCAACATAAAGCGTGTTTCCACTTATATCGAGGTCACGTATACTCGAAATTTCCCCTAAAATTTTACCCATATTTCTTACTACGAACGTTTCTCCTTTATTACGGGTACTAACAATAGAATCATAACCGCTGCTATTGTTAAGTTGAAAATAGAGGGTTCCATTGTCCGCTTTTACAATCTGCCGAAAAGTTCCCTCAGGGAGTCCCCTCTGTTCCCAGGTTGTGCCCCCGTCGGTGGTTTCGAAGTAGGATGGATAGGCTCCGGCCAGGATACGGCTTCCGAGGGCGGCCACGGCAATGACGTGTGTCGAGCTGTCCCAAGAGGCAGGATCATATGAGGTAAAAGTATCTCCAGAATCATGCGATACCGATATACCATCATCAGCCCCGATATACACATCGGTACCGTTAACTTTTATATCACGAATGTGATTGCTAACCAGGCCCGGGTGGGTGGAGACAGTTCTGCTTGTAAAACTCTCCCCACCGTTGTCTGAAATTGACAGCCCCCCCTCATCAAAGTAGTACCCAGAAGACCCGGCGTAGAGCCTACCGTTACCGAGGGCAAGAGCTTTTACGTCGTTGTCTGCCAGACCATCCTCTGTGGTCCTGGTGACGAAGGTGGTTCCACCATCCGTTGATATGGAAAGCCCTTGGCTGGTCGCCGCGTAAAGGGTGGAGCCGTCGACCAAAATGTCTCTCACATTGTTAGAAACCAGTCCATCGGCTTCCGTAAGGTGGGTGAAGGTGTACCCCTTATCCGCCGACACCGCTACGCCGTCCCCGAGAGTGGCCAAATAAACCTTGTTACCATCCAGTTGCACCGCCGATACGCTGGTACTTCCTGTTCCTTCGGGATACCGTTTTTCAAAGGATGCACCACCATTGGTGGATCCATACAGGCCCTCGTCGGTGGCTATGTAGACCTTGCTGCCCTTCGCATATATATCCTCCACACCAAGGTAGTACCCATCCTCGCCTTTTAGGGTGCGGCCCTTCCAAGTGGCCCCGTCGTCATTGCTTTTAAACAGCCCTCGCTCGGTTCCGCGGTAGAGCCGCCCATTTGAGGGGTCGAATGTGAATGCTTGGGTTGTTCCCGGAGGCGCGAAGTTGACAAATGAGTCCGGGGTTTTTCCGATCCCGCGAGATATTCCGCTGCTAGTCGAAACAAACGTGAAGCCATTATCGGAAACGGAATAGGCCTCCTCCCGTACCGCCTCCCGGTTCCCGGCGTTGTCCTCCGCGTAATAGCGCAGATCCGTATTGCCCAATCCAATCTCAATTGCACTAGCAGAACCGCCCGTCACAACGGTTCCGTTTTCCGGTGATAGGCTGGGAATACTGCCATCGGTGGTATAGACGATACGTGCGCAACCGGACCCGCCGCCATCATCGCAGGTCAAGGTGACGGATTGCCCGCTTGTGTAGACGCCCCCTGTCACGTCCGCGGATGTTACCGGCTCGTCGCAATCCGGGTGGGTGGTGAAGGTAAAACTGCTGGGCGATGCAAGGGGATTTCCGGCCAGATCGGTGATACCCGTACCGGCCGTAACGGTGTGGGTCGTATCACATGCCAGTCGCTCATTCGGTTTCAGTGTGGCGGTGTTGGTCCCGGAATCATATGAGATTGTCCCAACAACACCATTGTCGACACTGAGATTGGCACCGATCAGGGTCGATTCTAATATTGCTTCACTAAACGTAATTTTGATTGAATCGGTAACTTGCACATACGTAGCCCCATCCTCCGGCGTTATACTTGTCACTTCCGGTGGCGTGGTATCAATTTCGTATTCGGTGCTCTTAACCGGTTCGCTGTTCCCTGCATGGTCCACGGAATAATACTTCAGGGTAGTCGTTTCTCCGATTTCGATGGGACCGCTATAGGGAGTGGAACTAGCCGTCGGCGTACTACCGTCGGTCGAATAAAAAGTTCCTGCACAGCCGGTGCCCGTGGAACCGTCATCACAGATAAGCTCCACTGACTGGGTGGTGTTGTAACTGCCGCCCTGGACGGAAGGTGTAGTTTCCGGGGGGATCGTATCCGGGGCAGCCCTCGTGGTGAATGCCGCGCCATACCCTGCAAATGGTTCGCCATTCACCCCTTTCACCTCGTCAGTGAGGGCAACGGAGTAAAAGGTGTCATAGGCGAGCGAATCGGCGGGGGTGAAAGTCACACTGTAAGTGGAGCTGTCCTGGGAGTAGCTGCCTGATATCAGCTGGCCGCCCCCTGAGACTACAAAGGACTCCCTATCCACCGTGGCCATGTCCACACAACCATTGAAAGTGGCAGTCACTTCTGTGCTGACGGGGATATTGTTGGCTCCGTCGGCGGGGGTCATGTCGGTAACCTGGAGGGAGGAAATCTCAGGGCTGCTACAGTCGGAGGCCTCTTTTGAGCTACCCCCCCCACTACTGCTCCCGCCGCCCCCACCCGAGCAGCCGATCAACCCAAGGCCACTTAGGATACACACCGCCACATAATAGAAAGGTTTTTTTGGGATCACTTTGCCCCCCCTTTTGTGATAATTTTATTAAGGCTTGAAGTAATCATTTACTTTAAAAACTTTTTTCTTATTCCTATACGGTCAATAATGCGAAACAGACCGCAGGAATTACGCGACCTAACAAGACAAACAGGAGAACCCTAAATACCGGAATGTGGCGTTGGACTTGGGATTCCGAGCTTCAAATTAGAGCGTCCTTGAGGCCTTGCGCCTTAACTAGGTACAACCACCAGGAAGGTTTTGCGCAGTGACCGTTCAGTCTTTTGATTTTGCAAGCCGGTTACCAAAGGTACAGCTCCAAGGAGTAAACAAGAGGCCAATAAAAGCCTCCATTGCCCAAAATAGCTGTACGCTTTTACCTTCCTCATTTCTAACGCTTTATACCCGATACCATTACTGGACGCAATACACCCCTCTTTTAAAAAACCGATAAAGTCCCACAAAAATTATCAACCACAATTTCATGGCAATACTTCTTGGAATAGGCTCAATTTCCCATCTTGGCACCCAAAGGCATGGATGTTCGGCGCATCCTCTGTATTCCTTACCCTCCAAGCATTCAACGATTGGGATTCCCGCCTATTCCCGATCCCCATAGCGCTCAATGGTTTTAAGTTACTTGTTCATTTGCAAAAATCTATCTGCCATCCCCTATCCCACCCCATCAGTTGGAGATGGCCAAGAAGCTCGTCGAGACCCTGCAGGCCGCCTACGGCTGCCCGGTGGTCCTCATGGGCCAGGACAACGACCAACTCTTTGGCCGCCAGGACATCGTCAACTTCCTCAACCAGTTCGAGCCGGCTCAGTTGCCCTGGGAGGAGACCGAGATCGACATCCCCGACCCTTCCCGGGGCGAGGTATAGGCCGGAAGTCCGGATTGGCGCAGGGAGCTTGGGGGCATAGGGGGGCGTAGGAGCGGCCTCCCGGCCGCGACCGGATAGGAGTTGTGGCGAGCCGAAGCATGGAATCGCGCACTGAAGGGCGCTCCTACGAGGGGGTTCCTATCTGGTACAGCCCTTTCACTCCGGCGGAATCAGATCCTCCATGTCCCCCTCCAAGGCCTCGGCCAGAGTGCGCATGAAGCGCAGCGAGCCCGATTTCCTGCCGGCCTCAAGCTGGGAGATGTAGGACTTGCCCACTCCGGGGACTTGCGCCAGCTCCTGCTGGGTTAGCCCTCGATATTCCCGCCATACCCGCACCGGATGCTCTCACCTCCAAGAAGGCGATGGACCACCTCCTCGGGTACCGTCTCGTCTTCCCCGCGCGCAGGCTGCGGTTGCGGCTCCTACGGAGCCTCCCCCTGGGTCAGCTTCTGGTATACCCCCAAACCGATTACCAACAGAACAGAGGCAATTAGCAGAAAAGTCGGGTACATCAGCAGACTGATGTCCTTTTTGGCAGCCGAGAAGACGAAAACCAAGGCCTCCATAAGCATGGCAATATTGATAATCACCAGGAACTTGATCAGGGTGCTCCGCTTGCTTCCATTAGGTTTTTGGTCACCGGCGTCAAAAACCTCTTCCTCAACCAGGAATTTCGCCACATCAAATACCGCCATTCCGATAACGATCAATGCGATCCCGTCGAGAAGGGAGGGAATAAACAACGTAGTATTCCCCCATGACAGCCATATCTCATAAACCGCGCCCGCCATCAGCAAGAGAGAAGTCAAACTGAGAAACAGGCTGATGAGGGCGTACACGCCTCGCCCAAGCTGTCTGGTGACGTTCCTCGCCGCACTCACCAATTTTTCCTGCCTTCGGCTCGAATCATGGTAACTGGCCCTCCGGCTCGCTCGGGATGGATGTCGGGAAATGCCTGCGTGTCCCTGGCGCAGCGCCCAGGGGGCGTAGGGCCAAGGGCCGCTGTGCCAAGGGTATTCCGGTACGTCAACCAATGGTGAACCCTGCGGGGTCCCCCGCCAAGTTGCCTTCCATGTAACGAAGGTGGGGACGTGCGGCACGGGGTGATTCGGCGGGTGGCTTCGGCGGTGGGCCAGGGGACGGGCGGCGCTGAAACGCAGGGCCATATTCTCCAGCTGCATCAGCGAGCGGGAGTCGATAGGGGTCAGGCAAACGAAGGGGGTGTCCTTTAGGTTTAGAATGATCACCCCAATCCCCCTGTACAGAACCAACGCGGGAGAATGGCGGCTGGACGCCTTTCCGGGACTTGGCCATCGCCGGAGGAGCGGCCTTGCGCACCGACCACCACAGACCGCCCCGGCGTGGAGAGCGCGGGCAGCGGGACCGTCCGGGACTATTCCGTATCCATCCGGGTGCCCTGGCCCGCCGTCTGCCGCTCTGGCGACTGGTTATCGGGCTCGTCTCTATCGGGGTGGCGGCGCTGGCGGGGGCCTGGATGGTCGCGGGTTTGCTGCCCTTCGTGCCGTCCGTAGTCGACCTACTAGGCGTGGCCGGGGTGCGCGCGGCGGCGGGAGTAATGGTTGCCGGTCTCCTGCTCGCCAGCATCGCGTTTGCCGATTTCTAGGGAGGCCGGTGCGGGTCTCGACTCATTCAGCCTGCAGGAGGTATCGCGATGTTCAAACTGTCCGACCTGTTCATTCTCCTCGCCGTACTCGTATCGTTCGCGGTCTCGGGCTTTCTCTGGTACTCCGGCTACCGCGAGCAAGGAATCTTCACCGCGATTTGGGTACCGTCGATCCTTTGCTTCGGCATCTATTTCAAGCTCGCCGCGCTGCTTGCCGCGGGGAAAGACCAATGAGCATTGAACTCCATCTCGTGGTGGCGGTTTTCGTATTCGTGATGCTTCTGATCGGGCTTGTCCTGACCGTGCGGGAGTTCCGCCAAATCCGGGCGGGCAAGTGAGGCCGAGGCAAATCCAGAGGACAGCCCCTCAGCGAACCCCGTACTTGGAACCTGGTCGCTCATGGGCAGCACGGCGCCGCCGAAAAAGCCCTGTCGGCGCATCTCGATGGCCTTGCCAGAAACGCGGTCGTAAGGAAAGGACACCCACTTTCTAAAGAACGTCCAACCAGGGCAAACCGAGCAGGTATCCTATAGGTTCAATTACCTAGCCATGGCCGCGTTTGCCCTGTTAACCGCCGCAGGAAGCGGTGTCCTATAGTGACCCGCCCCGCTACCCGACGGAGATCCC
Source organism: Thiohalorhabdus denitrificans (assembly GCF_001399755.1). Classification (NCBI taxonomy): domain Bacteria; kingdom Pseudomonadati; phylum Pseudomonadota; class Gammaproteobacteria; order Thiohalorhabdales; family Thiohalorhabdaceae; genus Thiohalorhabdus; species Thiohalorhabdus denitrificans. The sequence continues at coordinate 254,321 of NZ_LJCP01000008.1, forward strand.
CGAGCCCGAGCCGATCACCCCGAAAATGGTCAACAGCCAGAGAATCACCACAATGACAACGACCACGTTAAGGATCTGTTTGATTGTGCTGTTCATCGGGATATAGCTATTTATTAGCCACAGCAGAACGCCGACAACTATCAAGGTGATAACGATACCGATCAGCGACATGGGGTTACCTCCTTGAGGTTACGCAGGTACCGATTCCTGCCACAGGAAATGCATATTCCGGACCAATCGAGGCAATGCGGGCATTTTCGTTTTACTGGAATCGTTTTTTTAGGATTTTTCGCGCAAGACTGTTAAATCGTCCGACATCTGCAATCGCCCTGGAGTTGCCCCGTTTCAGTGGACAGGTAACAGTTTGGTTTACGCGGCATCCCGCCAGGCCGCTTCATAGGCCTTCGGGGCCTGCTGGCCGAGGGCGGAATGGCGTCGCCTCAAGTTGTACCAGCCCTCGATGAATTCGAAGATCGCCCGCTTGGCCTCCGCATGGTTTCGGAAGCGCTGGCGGTCGATCAATTCGCATTCGAGGGTAGCGAAAAAGCTCTCGGCCAGGGCGTTGTCGTAGCAATCACCGACTGAGCCCATGGATTGGGCCACACCGGCCTCCTGGCAGCGCAGGCCGAACGCCAGCGACGTGTACTGGCAACCCTGGTCCGAATGATGAATTACCGACTCCGGCTGGCGACTCTGAATCGCCATATCCAGGGCGTTTAGTACCAGCTCGGTGCGCATGTGGCCGGCCATCGACCAGCCGATCACCCCGCGGCTGAAGACATCGAGCACCACGGCCAGGTACAGAAAACCGGCGTCCGTGGGTACATAGGTGATGTCCGAGACCCAGAGCGTATCCGGTGCCTCGGCCTGGAAGTCCCGCTCCACCCGG